>NZ_JBJIAK010000011.1:0-128673 GCF_045310915.1 Mycobacterium sp. SMC-17
CGAAATCGTCGACGAGCGTGACAGTCACTTTCTTTGCCATCGGCCCACACTAACCCTTCTGCCTCGGAAAAATGCAGAATCGACTCTGCCAGAACAATGCTGGCATAGGAGTTCAATTCCTTCAACAAGTCTCAGGGTCAGCTCAGTTTTCAGTCGCCCTGGCGGCGCACAATCGGGAACAAAACCGTGTCCCTAATCGTCAACCCCGTCAACGCCATCAGCAGGCGGTCGAGTCCCATTCCTGTTCCGGTCGTCGGCGGCATCGCATACTCCAATGCGATAAGGAAATCCTCATCAAGTCGCATTGCCTCGTCGTCACCGGCAGCGGCGGCACGAGCCTGTGCCTCGAAACGCTCGCGTTGAATCACCGGATCGATCAACTCCGAATATCCGGTGGCGAGCTCGAACTTCCGGACATACAGATCCCATTTTTCTGTAACGCCCGGAATACTGCGGTGGGCCCGAGTGAGCGGCGTGGTCTCCACCGGGAAATCCCGGACGAAGGTCGGCGCCCAAAGGTGATCACCGACGGTGTGCTCCCACAGTTCCTCGATCAATTTCCCGTGGCCGTATCCGCGGTCCCGGGGAATCTCGGCGCCGAGCCGTTCGGCCACCTTCCACAGGTACTCGACGGAAGTCTCGGGAGTGATCTCCTCACCCAGCGCTTCCGACAACGACGGATACATTTCGATGGTCGCCCATTCACCGTCGAGGTCGTAGGTGGAACCGTCGGGCAGTGGGACCATTCGGGTACCAATGGCCTCGTCGGCAACCTCCTGAATAAGCTCACGCGTCACAATCGCGGAATCGTCATATGTGCCGTAGGCCTGATAAGTCTCCAGCATCGCGAATTCCGGTGAATGGGTGGAATCCGCGCCCTCGTTGCGAAAGTTCCGATTAAGCTCAAAAACCTTCTCGAAGCCACCGACCAGGCAGCGCTTCAGGAACAACTCGGGCGCGATGCGCAGGTACAGATCTGCATCGAGCGCGTTGGAGTGCGTGATGAATGGGCGCGCGGCGGCACCACCGGGCAGTGTCTGCAGCATCGGGGTCTCGACTTCGAGAAAACCGCGACGCTCCAATGCCGAACGCAATGCCCGCACCACCGCAATACGCTGCCGGGCGACATTGCGGGCCTCGGGCCGCACGATCAGGTCGACGTACCGCTGCCGGGCCCGGGTCTCTTCATTCAATTCCTTGTGCGCGACGGGAAGCGGTCGCAGGGCCTTCGACACAATTTGCCAGTTCTGGGCAAGCACAGATAATTCGCCGCGCCGGGAGCTGATGACCTCGCCCTCGATGAAGACGATGTCGCCCAGGTCGACGTCGGACTTCCAGGCATCGAGCGACTCCTGGCCCACCTTGTCCAGGCTCAGCATGGCCTGCAGCTGTGTGCCGTCGCCCTCCTGCAGCGTCGCGAAGCACAGTTTTCCGGAGTTCCGGGCGAACACCACACGCCCTGCGACGCCGACGATGTCACCGGTCGCAGTGTCCGCGGCGAGCTCCGGATAGGCCGCCCGCAGCTCGGCCAGGGTGTGGGTACGCGGCACCTCGACCGGATACGGGTCGCGCCCCTCGGCCAGCAGCCGCTCACGCTTGGCCTGGCGGATGCGGAACTGCTCGGGAATGTCGGGGCTGTCGGCTTCGCTCACGAAATGCCAGCTTAAATGAAGCCCATGGCCACCAGTTTCGAGCAGTCCGCCGTAGACGCGCTGGACCACGAGCCGATCGACTGGAAATTCAAGGGACTGCCGGCCTCGTGGTGGGGCCAGACACCTGCTCAGGTGTGCCGTCGACGCCCCAGTCTGTTCGCCGACGGCGCGGTGTCGCCGGTGTGCACACTGCGTACCCAGCCGCTGGTGCACAACATGGTCACCATGGCGCGCTGGTGCCGGCGCCGGGGCGTACAGCTCGCGCCGCACGGCAAGACCCACATGTCACCGCAGCTTCTCGCCCGTCAGCTCGGCGCGGGAGCAGTGGCTGTCACGGCCGCCACCATCAGCCAGGTCCGGGTGTTTCGGGCGTTCGGGGTGCGCCGGATCATCCTGGCCAACGAGCTCGTCGACGTCACCGGGCTGCGCTGGCTGGCCGCCGAGCTGGACGCCAATCCCGACTTCGAGCTGACCTGTTGGGTGGACTCGGTGCGTGGCGTGCAGTTGATGACGTCCGCGCTGACCGGCCGGCGCCGCCAGGTGGACGTCTGCGTCGAGATCGGCCAGCCGGGCGGCCGCACCGGCTGCCGCGACGCCGAGACCGTCGACGCCGTGGCGCGCGCGGCGGTGGACTCGGACCGGCTGCGGCTCGTCGGCGTCGCCGGATACGAGGCGGCCACCGGCCATGAGGTCGGTGACGCCGCGGTGGCTGCCGTCTCGGCGTACCTGCAGACCATGCGCGACACCGTCATCCGGTTGCACCCGCTGTTCGAGACCGACGAGATCCTGGCGACGGCCGGCGGCAGCACGTACTTCGACCTGGTCGCCGACATCCTGACCGGTTGGCCCGACGGCATGACGGTGCAGACCGTCCTGCGCAGCGGCTGCTACCTGACGCACGACGACGGTCTCTACGCCCGCACGACGCCGCTCGGCCGCACCGACAGCGCCCACCTGGAGCCCGCGCTCAGCGTGTGGGCGCAGGTGCTGTCCCGGCCCGAGCCCGACCTCGCCATCGTGGGCATGGGCCGCCGCGACGTCTCGTTCGACCAGGACCTGCCCGTGCCGTACGGGCGGCCCGACAGCCGCGTCGAGAAGCTCAACGACCAGCACGCCTACCTGCGGCTGGCACCGGCCGACCAGGACCTGGCCGTCGGTGACTGGCTGGAATTCGGCATCTCACACCCATGCACGGTGTTCGACAAGTGGCAGCTGATCCCGGTGCTCGACGCCGACCACCGGGTGGTCGAGTTGGTCCGGACGTTCTTCTAGGCCCGGCGGGCGTTGCGCTGGTTGCGCTCGAAGACCAGGCGGAGGCCGTCGAGCGTGAGGTTCTTCTCGTAGTGCTGCACGGTCCGTAGATCGGGCAGCACCAGCTGCGCGGTGTGACCGGTGGCCACCACGGTGACGTGGTTTCCGTCGAAGCCGTCGACATCGTCACGCACGCGGTTCACCAGGCCGTCCACCAGGGCCGCGAAACCGAACACCGCACCGGCCTGCATGCACTCGACGGTGTTCTTGCCGATCACCGATCGCGGCCGGGTCAGCTCGACGCGGCGCAGCGCCGCCGACCGCGCGGCGGCCGCGTCAGAGGACACCTGGACACCGGGCGCGATGGCACCGCCGAGGAACTCACCCTTGGCCGAGACGACGTCGACGCAGATCGACGACCCGAAATCGACGACGATCGCCGCGGTGCCGTACTTGTGGTACGCCGCAAGGCAGTTGACGATGCGGTCGGCCCCGACCTCTTTGGGGTTGTCGACCAGCAGCGGGATGCCGGTGCGCACACCCGGCTCGATCAGCACGTGCGGCACCTTCGGCCAGTACTGGTCCAACATCACCCGGATTTCGTGCAGCACCGACGGCACCGTCGACAAACCCGTTGCGCCGAGTAGGTTTTCGGCGTCGTCACCGATCAGGCCGTCGATGGTCAGCGCGAGCTCGTCGGCCGTCACCTCCGACTCGGTCCGAATCCGCCAGTTCTGCACCACTTTTGCGTGATCTCCGGAGCCGGAGATCAACCCGACGATGGTGTGGGTGTTGCGGACATCGATTGCCAGCAGCACCGGCGTTACCGCGGCGACAGCAGGCCGTCGACGCCGTCCGGGACGTGCGCGGCGTCGTGCGAGAAGTCGATCTGCCGGTTCTGCGCGTCGACGAAGATGACGTTCGGCTGGTACGTCCGGGCCTCGGCATCGTCCATGGTGGCGTAGGCGATGAGGATCACCAGGTCACCCGGATGGATCAGATGCGCTGCGGCACCGTTGATCCCGATGATGCCGGTGCCGCGCTCACCGGTGATGGCGTAGGTGACCAGCCGGTTGCCGTTGTCGATGTCGACGATGGTGACCTGCTCACCCTCGAGGATGTCGGCGGCGTCCATCAGGTCGGCGTCGATGGTCACCGAACCCACGTAGTGCAGGTCCGCCTGCGTCACCGTGGCCCGGTGAATCTTGGACTTCAGCATGGTGCGAAACATCAATTCCTCCAAGGTAATTCGTGGTTTCCGTCCTGGGCCCCGTCATTGCCGAAGGCAGACCCCACATTGGGGTGACCGTCGATCCCTGCGGATGCACCGATATCGATGGCGATGTTGTCCAACAATCTGGTCGTGCCGAGCCGGCCCACCACCAGCATCCGGGCCGGGCCCGACGCCGGTGCCGGACCCAGCCAGGGGTCCCGGACCTCCAGATAGTCGACGTCGATGGCGGGTACCTCGTCGAGGACCGCCCGGGCCGCATCGAGTGCGGCGGCCGCGCCATGCGACGCGGAGTACTTACCGGCGAGCAGCGCCGCGGACAGCGCCCCGGCCTGCTCGCGCTGTTCAGCATCGAGATAGCGGTTGCGCGACGACATGGCCAGTCCGTCGGACTCGCGCACGATCGGCACCGCCTGGATGCGCACGTCGAGGTCGAGGTCGTCGACCATCTGGCGCACCAGAACCAGCTGCTGGTAATCCTTTTCGCCGAAGAACGCGCGGTCGGGCCGCACGATGTTCAGCAGCTTGAGCACCACGGTCAGCATCCCGGCGAAGTGTGTCGGGCGGGAGCCGCCCTCCAGCTCGGCGCCCAGCGGGCCCGGCACGACCGTGGTGCGCCGGCCGTTGGGGTACATCGCGGCGGCGCTGGGCGCGAACACGATGTCGACGTCCTCGCCCCGCAGCAGCTCGACGTCGGAGTCCAGCGTCCGCGGGTAGGCATCCAGGTCCTCCCCCGCGCCGAACTGCAAGGGGTTGACGAAAATCGACACCACCACGACGGCGCCGGGCACCTTCTTGGCGGAGCGCACCAGCTCCAGGTGCCCCTCGTGCAGCGCGCCCATGGTCGGCACGAGCATCACGCGACGCCCCGTCGCGCGCAGCACCCGCGACACATCCGACACGTCGGTCGGATTGGTGTAGAGGTTCAGCTCGCCGGCGGTGAACTTCGGCGGCCTGCGATCGGTCACTGCGCTCTCCCTGAGTCGTTCAACACGGCGAAAACCTCTTCGGGTGCGTGGGCACGTTGTGCGGTGCGCAGCGACATGGCCCGATATGCCTGCGCCAGTTCGGGATTCACTTCTGCCATGGCGCGCAGGTGGGCCGCGACAGCGGCGCCGTCACCGCGAGCCACCGGGCCCGTCAGCGCACTCTGCCCGCGCTGCAGCGCGTTCTCCAGGGAGGCCCGCGCCAGCGGCGCGAGGATGCGCTCGGCGATGCCGGCGGGGTCCCCCGTGACCAGTTCCTGTCCCAGCAGTTCCTGCCCGGCCAACGCCTCGCGCAGGGCTTCGACGGCGTCGAGGACGACGGTGATGACGTGATTGCCGGCGTGCGCCAGGGCCGCGTGATAGAGCGTGCGGGCGTCTTCGCGAACCCGGAACGGTTCGCCGCCGATCTCGAGAACCAGGGACTGGGCGATGGCGTAGCCGATGTCGTCGGCCGCGGTGATGCCGAAACACGTCTCCGACAGCCGGGTGATGTCTTCGTCCGAGCCGGTGAACGTCATGGCCGGGTGGATGGCCAGCGGGATACAGCCCTGCTCGGTCAGCGGGGCCAGCACGGCGATGCCGTTGGCGCCCGAGGTGTGCACGACGATGGTGCCGGGACGGACCGATCCGGTGGCCGCCAGGCCGGCGACGACGGACGTCAGCTCGGCGTCCGGCACGGCCAGCAGCAGGAGTTCGGCCTTGGCGGCGACGTCGTGTGCGGGCAGCACCTGGGTGTCGGGCAGCCGGCGCTCGGCACGGCCGCGCGACGCATGGGAGATCGCGCTACACGCGACGACGACGTGGTCGGCGCGCTCCAGCGCAACACCCAGCGCACTGCCGACCCGCCCTGCGGAAATGATTCCGACAGTGAGCCGGGCCGGACGCAGTCCGTCGAGCTGCTTCATTGCAGCGACCTCACAATTGGTGGTTTCTCCTCGTTCCAGTCCTGCTCGGCAGGTACCGGACGGTCACCGCAGAGCGTAGCTCAGTCCTCGCGGCGACGTCGACGGCCGCCGCCGCTGGGATTGGCCTGCAGCCGCGCCAGCAATTCGGCCGCCGGCTGCCCGCCAACGTGCTGACCTGCGGGTTCATCGTCCGGCTCGGCTCGGCGCCGACGTCCGGATGTGACAGGGGTCTCGGTCGCGGGCGGCGCAGTGGCCGGTTCCGTGGGGGCCCCGTGGCGGCCCCGGCGCGGCGGTTCCGGAGCCGGCTCGGGAGCGGGTGGGACGACCGGCAGGGTCATGGTCGGTTCGGGCCCGCGGTCCTGGACCGGCGGCGGGGGCGGCGCCGGTTCCGGCGTCGCGGCAGCCCAGTTGCTGCCGGGCTGACCGGCCGGAATCCACTGGCCTTCGGCCGGCGTCGGCTGCCAGTCGGACGGGCCCGGCTCCGGCGGACGACGGTGCGCGCCACCGAACGGCGGCTGCGGCGGCGGGGGTGGTGGCGCCCAGGGGTCCGGCGGCACATGCGGCTCGGCCGCCACGTCGATGATGGGGCTCTCTTCGGTGTTCGGCTCAGACATCAGGTCGGGCCGGTCCTCGGTGTCGATCCGGCTGGCGACGACGCGGCCGACCGGCGCGGTCTGCCCGGTGCGGTCGGTCTCGAGCGCCGGCCGGTGCGCCAGATCGGTGTCGAAGTAGAACTCCAGGTTGGCGCGCAGCGCGGCCAGCTCCGCACGCAGCGCCGCGACCTCGTCGGCCGACTGGGCGCGCAGTTCGGAGGCCAGCTCACGGCGCAGATGCGATTCCAGCGACAGTTCGTATTCGCGCCGCGCCGCGATCTCGCGGTCGAGCTGCAGGTCGTAGACGAGCTTGAGGTCGCGGGCCCGGGCCTGGTCCAGATCAGCCTGGCGCCGGTAGATGAACGAGGCGAACGCCGCCGCCACTGCGGCCCACAGGGCAATGACAACAGCGAGTTTCAGCAACTCGACCTGATCGGTGAACACCAGTGCGGAACTGGCGATGATCGCGAGCACCAGCAACGCCGTCAGCAGCAACCAACCCGGCCTGCGGTTCGCACGCCTGCCGCGCGCAGCCCGGGTCGGATCGATCATGGGCTGACTGTACCGTTTTGCCTTCCCATCGCAGGTCGACCGACACCCCGTCCGGACGGATCGTTACCTATTCGGTTGCGCCGTCGGACTTCTCCGGCGGGTCCAGCGGCGCGCGGCAGCAATGCTGCAACCACAGACCCGCCACCACCAGGGCCAGCGCACTCACCGCGGCGACCGTCACACCCGGGAAATCGGCCGCCGCGACGCGCAGGACGCCGCGCCGCGGGAGCACGTAACCGAGGACGCCGAGCCACCAGCCGAGGGCCAGCGCCCCGACCCAGGCCGACGCCTTGGCCACCACGACCGACCGCGCGACCGCCAGCGGATGGATCCGGCCGGACCCCACACCGATGTCACCGCCCGAGATCTTGGCGCGCAGGAAGAATGCCCAGCCCGCCTCCGCGGCGGCAAAAACCAACAGCGACAACCCCGTCCACACCGTGATCGGCGGGAACCAGCGGTACACCAGGATCACCAGCAGGTACGCGACGACCGTGGCCAGCACCGTGCCGATGGCCAGGTCCCGCTTCCGGGTCGGTCCCATCAGGGCACCAGAGCCAGGTCGGTACGGCGCACGCCGTCGCGTTCGACGGCGTCGATGGCGGCCAGCAGTTCGGCGACCGGAACACCTCGCAGTTGGGCGGCCGGGTCGACGGCCAGCCACGGCACCAGCACGAAGGCGCGTTGATGCGCCAGCGGGTGCGGCAGCGTCAGGACCGGATCGTCGGAGCGCACTTCGACGTCGCCGTCGTGGCAGCTGACGATATCGACATCGAGAGTGCGTGGCCCCCAACGCTGTTCGCGCACGCGGTCCGCCGCGTTCTCGAACTCATGGGCCCGCCGCAGCCACCCCGGGCCCTCGAGGCCGGGATCGTCGGCCAGCAGCACGGCATTCAGGAACGGCCCCTGCTCGACACCGCCCCAGGCCGCCGTCTCGTAAACCGGTGAGACCGCGCGGACCGCACCGCGCAGCCCCGAGACCACCGACTGCAGGTGAGCGAGCCGGTCACCCAGGTTGGAGCCGATGGACAGGACCACGGTCGTCACCCTCGGCCGCCCCGCCTCGACCGGCGCGCCACCACCGCAACGTCCTTGAACGTCAACGGGATCGGCGCGCTGGGCTTGTGCAGCACCACCTCGACGGCGTGGACACGCTGGTCGGTCATCACCGAGTCGGCGATCTCGGCCGACACCGTCTCGATCAGATTCCGCGGCGGCCCGGCGATGATGTCGGCGGCCTGCTGCGCCAGCTTGCCGTAGTCCAGGGTGTCCGACAGCTCGTCGCTCAGCGCGGCGGCGGCCAGGTCGATCCACACCGTGATGTCGACGACGAAGTCCTGGCCGTCCTCGCGTTCATGGTCGAAGACGCCGTGATTCCCGCGAACGGTCAAGCCGCGCAATTCGATTCGATCAGCCATGCCAGGCCTGCACCACCTTCACCGCATCCACCGACGCCTGCACATCATGCACCCGCACTCCCCACGCGCCCTGCTGCGCCGCCAGCGCCGAGATCACCGCGGTGGCCGTCTCCCGGCCGTCGGGCTCGCGCGGCGTGCCGTCGGCATCCGCCAGCAGGGTGCCGAGGAACCGCTTGCGCGACGCCCCGACCAGCACCGGGATACCGGTGGCCACGAACTCGGGCAGCGCCCGCAGCAGCGCCCAATTGTGCTGCGCGGACTTGGCGAAGCCCAGGCCCGGATCGATGATCAGGTTGCCCGGCTCCACGCCGGCCGCCACCGCGTCGTCGACCGCGGTGAGCAGTTCGGCCCGGACATCGGCCACGACGTCGGGGTACTCCGGAATCCGGTGCGGCTGCGCGGCGTCGACCTCGCGCCAGTGCATCAGCACCCACGGCACCCGCGCGCCGGCCAGCAGCGGGGCCATGTTCGGGTCGGCCCGGCCCCCTGACACGTCGTTGACGATGTGCACGCCGCATTCCAGCGCGGCCTCGGCCACGTCGGCGTGCATGGTGTCGACGCTGACCGTGATGCCTTGTGCGACAAGCTCTCTGATCACCGGCAGGACGCGGCCGCGTTCGACCTCGGGATCCAGCCGGGCCGCGCCGGGCCGGGTGGATTCCCCACCGACGTCGATGATCTGAGCGCCCTGCGCCGCCAGCTCCAGACCGTGCTCGATGGCGCGGTCGTGGTCGAGGAAGCGGCCGCCGTCGGAGAACGAGTCGGCGGTGACGTTGACCACGCCCATCACGCGCGTGCGGACGGGGTTCACTTCCGCAGGATCAGATCCAGCGCCTCGGCTCGCGACGACGCGCAGGTCTTGAACTGGCCGCGCACCGCCGAGGTGGTGGTCACCGCGCCGGGCTTACGGACGCCGCGCATCGCCATGCACAGGTGCTCGGCCTCGACCACCACGATGGCGCCCTGCGGGTTCAGCTTGCGCATCAGCGCGTCGGCGATCTGGCCGGTCAGCCGTTCCTGCACCTGGGGCCGCTTGGCGTACAGGTCGACCAGGCGGGCGATCTTCGACAGTCCCGTCACCCGGCCGTCCTCACCCGGGATGTAGCCGACATGCGCGACGCCGTGGAACGACACCAGGTGGTGCTCGCAGGTCGAATACATCGGGATGTCCTTGACCAGCACCAGCTCGTCGTGCCCCTCGTCGAACGTGGTGTCGAGCACCGAGTCGGGGTCGGTGTACAGCCCGCCGAAAATCTCCTCGAAGGCGCGCGCGACGCGGCCGGGAGTGTCCCGGAGCCCGTCCCGGTCCGGGTCCTCGCCCACGGCGAGCAGCAGCTCACGCACTGCTGCCTCGGCTCGATCGTGATCGAACTTCGGCGGGGTGAGCCTGGCCGAATGGATCTGCGACCGCGTCATCTATGCGCCTACTCGTCGTTGGGCTTGGCAGGCGGCGGCGCCGGCTGCTGCGGGTACGGCTGGTAGCCCTGCGACGGACCGGGTTGTCCCCAGCCCGGCTGCGGGTACCACTGGCCCGGCTGGGCGTGGTGGCCGTGGCCGTGCTGCGGCGGTCCCTGGGGCGGCCAGCCCGGGGCCTGCCAGCCCGCGGGTGCGCCGTAGTTCGGCTGGGTCTGTCCGTGCTGGGGCTGACCGTTCGGCGCGGCGTGCGCGCCGTTGGTGCCGTTCACGCCGGATCCGGCGGCGGCCTGGCTGGCCGCGGCGATGGCCGCCTTGAAGGCCGGCTCCTTGACGGGCGGGGGCCACGGCTCGCCGCGCTCGATGGCCAGCTCGCCCGGCGTCTTGATGGGCGGCTTCTCCGACGGAATCCGGCCACCGAAGTCGTCGAACAGCGTCAGGCGGGGCCGCTTCTCGACGTCGGCCAGGATGCGCTCCAGGTCGGGGCGGTGCAGCGTCTCCTTCTCGAGCAGCTCGCCGGCCAGGGCGTCCAGCTGGTCGCGGTACTGCGTCAGCACGTCCCACGCCTCGGTGTGCGCGGCCTCGATGAGCTTGCGCACCTCGTCGTCGATGTCGCGGGCGACCTCGTGGCCGAAGTCGGCCTGGGTGCCCATGGTGCGGCCCAGGAAGGGATCACCGTGCTCGGTGCCGTACCGGACGGCGCCCAGCTTGGCGCTCATGCCGAACTCGGTGACCATGGCGCGGGCGATCTTGGTGGCGTTCTCGATGTCGGAGACCGCGCCGGTCGTGGGCTCGCGGAAGATCAGCTCTTCGGCGGCACGGCCGCCGATCGCCATGACCAGGCGCGCGATCAACTCGGAGCGGGTCTGCATGCCCTTGTCGTCCTCGGGGACGGCGACGGCGTGCCCACCGGTGCGGCCGCGGGCCAGGATCGTCACCTTGTACACCGGGTCCAGGTGCGGCATGGCCCAGCCGGCCAGCGTGTGCCCGGCCTCGTGGTACGCGGTGATCTTCTTTTCCAGCTCGCTGATGATGCGGCCCTTGCGGCGCGGACCACCGACGACACGGTCGACGGCTTCCTCCAGCGCCGGGCCGGTGATCACGGTGGCGTTCTCGCGGGCGGTCAGCAGCGCGGCCTCGTTGATGACGTTGGCCAGGTCGGCGCCGGACATGCCGACGGTGCGCTTGGCCAGGCCGTCGAGGTCGGCGTCGGGGGCGATGGGCTTGCCGGCCGAGTGCACCCGCAGCACGGCCTTGCGGCCGGCCAGGTCGGGTGCCGAGACCGGAATCTGCCGGTCGAAGCGGCCGGGGCGCAGCAGGGCCGGGTCGAGGATGTCGGGCCGGTTGGTGGCGGCGATCAGGATGACGCCCTGGCGGTCGCCGAAGCCGTCCATCTCGACCAGCAGCTGGTTCAGCGTCTGCTCGCGCTCGTCGTGGCCACCGCCCAGGCCGGCGCCGCGCTGGCGGCCGACGGCGTCGATCTCGTCGACGAAGATGATGCACGGGCTGTTCTGCTTGGCCTGCTCGAACAGGTCACGCACGCGGGAGGCGCCCACACCGACGAACATCTCGACGAAGTCCGAACCAGAAATCGTGAAGAACGGAACCCCGGCCTCACCGGCGACCGCGCGGGCCAGCAGCGTCTTACCCGTTCCCGGCGGGCCGTACAGCAGCACGCCCTTGGGGATCTTGGCGCCGAGGGCCTGGTAGCGGCTCGGGTTCTGCAGGAAGTCCTTGATCTCGTAGAGCTCTTCGACGGCCTCGTCGACACCCGCGACGTCGGCGAACGTCGTCTTCGGCATGTCCTTTCCGAGCATCTTGGCGCGCGACTTGCCGAAGCCGAAGCCCATGCGGCCGCCGCCCTGCATGCGGGAGAACATGAAGAACAGGCCGACGAGCAGCAGCAGCGGCAGCAGGTAGATCAGCAGCGAGCTGAGGATGCTGCCCTGGTTCACGACGGTCTTGGTCTTGACGTTCTTCGCGTTGAGCGCATCGAACAGCGGCACCGCGTAGCCCGTCGGGAACGATGTGATGATCTTGTTGCTGTTGTCGGTGTCGGCGCTGACGCTCTTCAGGTCCAGCCGGACCTGCTGTTCGCGATCGTCGATCTGGGCGCCGGTGACGTTCCCGGCGTTGATCTGGGCGACCGCGACAGACGTGTCGACCTGGTGATAACCGCGCGTGTCATCACTGAAATAGAAGAAAGACCAACCCAGCAGAAACACGACCGCGACGACGGTCAGGGTGCGGATGACGTTTTTTCGCTTCATCGACATATTTCGGCCGGCGAATACTCGTCGGCCAGGTCCTTCCGATACACAGATGCGGGATAGTTCACAGGTTACCGCTATGCAAACGATCGGCAGTTCCCGGAGGGAAACCTGTGCTTTGGTGAAACGGTGATGACGTCCACCAAACGGTTAGTCGAGACCAATGGCGTGCAGCTGCAGGTCACCGAAGCCGGCGACCGCGGCGCACCAGTCGTGGTGCTGGCGCACGGCTTCCCCGAGCTCGCGCACTCCTGGCGGCACCAGATCCCGGCGCTCGCCGCGGCCGGCTACCACGTACTGGCCCCCGACCAACGCGGCTACGGCTGTTCGTCGCGCCCGGCAGCCATCGAGGACTACGACATCATCCACCTCACCGGGGACCTGGCCGGACTGCTCGACGACGTCGGCGCCGAGCGCGCGGTGGTCGTCGGGCACGACTGGGGCTCGCCCGTGGTGTGCAACTTCGCACTGCTGCACCCCGACCGGGTGCGGGCGGTCGCCGCGCTGAGTGTGCCGCCGGTGCCGCGGGCATCGGCGCCGCCGACGGAAATCTGGCGCCGGCGGGTCGGCGACAACTACTTCTACATCCTGTACTTCCAGGAGCCGGGAGTGGCCGACGCGGCGTTGGGCCGCGATCCGCGCAGCACGATGCGCCGGATGGTCGCGGAGGAAGGCTTCGCCGCGCCGCCGGACTCGCTGGCGGACACCCCGCTGCCGCCGCTGCCGGACTGGTTCCCCGAAGACGAATTCGAGACATACGTCAGGGCTTTCACCGAGAGCGGTTTCACCGGTCCGCTGAACTGGTACCGCAACTTCGACCGGAACTGGAAGCTGACGGAGACCACCCCCGCCGCGACCATCACGGTGCCGACGCTGTTCGTGGGCGGCACTGCCGACCCGGTCCTGAGCTTCACGCCGCGCGACCGGGTGCGAGACGTCGTCACCGGCGACTACCGCGAGGTCATGATCGACGGCGCCGGGCACTGGCTGCAGCAGGAACGGCCCGACGAGGTCAACGCCACCCTCATCGACTTCATCGGAGGAGTGAAATGACGGGTCGCCCACTGGATTTCGGGGCTTTCATCACGCCGTTCCACCCGGTCGGCCAATCTCCCACCACCGCACTGGAATACGACCTGGAACGCACGGTCCGGCTGGACCGGCTGGGCTACGACGAGGTCTGGTACGGCGAACACCATTCCGGTGGTTACGAATTGATCGCCTGCCCCGAGGTTTTCATCGCCACGGCGGCCGAACGCACCAAGAACATCCGGTTCGGCACCGGCGTGGTGTCGCTGCCGTACCACCATCCGCTGATGGTCGCCGACCGCTGGGTGCTGCTCGACCATCTGACCCGCGGCCGGGTGATGTTCGGGACCGGTCCGGGGGCGCTGCCGTCGGACGCCTACATGATGGGTATCGACCCCGTCGATCAGCGCCGCATGCAGCAGGAATCGCTGGAGGCCATCCTGGCCCTGTTCCGGGCCGCACCCGACGAGCGCATCTCCCGGGAGACCGACTGGTTCACGCTGCGCGACGCCGCCCTGCACATCCGGCCGTACACCTGGCCCTATCCCGAGATATCCACGGCGGCAATGGTTTCCCCTTCCGGGCCGCGACTGGCCGGGCAGCTGGGCACGTCGCTGCTGTCGCTGTCGATGTCGGTGCCCGGCGGCTACGCCGCGCTCGAGACCACGTGGGACCTGGTGTGCGACCAGGCCGCGAAAGCCGGCCGGCCCGAGCCCGACCGGCGCAGCTGGCGGGTGCTGGGCGTCGTGCACCTGGCCGACACCCGGGAGCAGGCCATCGAGGACTGCACCTACGGTCTGGAGGATTTCTCGAACTACTTCGGCGCGGCCGGCTTCGTCCCGCTGGGCAGCCAGACCGGACCGGCGCCGACGTCCCGGCAGTTCGTCGAAGACTATGCGGCCAAAGGCAATTGCTGTATCGGCACGCCCGCCGACTGCATCGGCTACATCCAGGACATGCTGGACCGGTCCGGCGGCTTCGGCACGTTCCTGATGCTGGGCCACGACTGGGCGCCGCCCGCCGCCACCATGCACTCTTACGAACTGTTCGCCCGCGAGGTGATCCCCCATTTCAAGGGCCAGCTCACCGCGCCACGCGCCTCGCATGAATGGGCAAAAGGCCTGCGCGACCAGCTGTTCGGCCGGGTCGGCGAGGCCGTCGGCAACGCGATCGCCGAGCACAACAAAGACGCGTCGGTACGCTGACAACCATGCCATTTGCGACCCGACGTACTGCCGCCCTGACCCTCGCCGGACTTGCGATCGCCACCACCGTCGGCGTCGCCGGCTGCGGTTCCGACGACGCCAAGCCGGAGAGCCGCCAGGTCACCGTCGTCGGCAACGGCAAGGTCCAGGGCACGCCGGACACCCTGAACGTCACCGCATCCATCGAGGCGACGGCGCCCGACGTCACCGCCGCCATGAACCAGACCAGCAGCCGTCAGCAGGCCGTGATCGATGCGCTGTCCGGGGCCGGCATCGACAAGAAGGACATCGCCACCAAGCAGGTCGAGCTGCAGCCCGACTACCGCGACGCCGTCATCACCGGATACCGGGCCAGCAACACCATCGACATCAAGGTCCGCAAGCTCGACACCGCGTCGCAGGTGCTGGCGAAGATCGTCACCGCGGGCGGTAATGCCACGCGGATCAGCAACGTCGCGTACTCGATCGACGACGACTCGCAGCTGGTGAAGGACGCCCGCACGCACGCCTTCGACGACGCCAAGGACCGCGCGCAGCAGTACGCGCAGCTGTCCGGGTTGAGCCTCGGCAAGGTGGTCTCGATCTCCGAGGCCACCGGCGGCACCACCCCGACGCCGTTGCCGGCGCCGCGGATGGCGATGGCCGAAGCCGTGCCGCTGTCCCCCGGTCAGCAGACCGTCAGCTTCTCGGTGACGGTGATCTGGGAACTCGGTTAGCCCGCCGCGGCAATTTCGACCGGAATGCCGTTCAGCACCGCGGTGCCCGACAACCGGTCCAGGTGGGTGCCGTCGTTGAGCTGGTTGACGTTGACGCCCGGATGGCTGCTCGCGAGCTGCTGACCGGTGCCACCGCGGTTGTGGCCCCAACCGTGCGGCAGCGACACCACGCCGCGCCGCATCACGTCCGTCACCTCGATCGGGGCCAGCAGTTCGCCGCCCGGGCCCTTGATGATCGCGACGTCGGTGAGGCCGAGGTCGGCGGCGTCGTCGGGGTGAATCTGCAGCGTGCAGCGGTTGGAGCCACCCGACAGCGCGGGCAGGTTGTGCATCCAGCTGTTGTTGGAGCGCAGGTGGCGGCGGCCGATGAGCAGGAAGCCGCCGGCCGAGCGGCTCAGCGCCTCGCGTAGCCGCGCCACGTCGGCGACGATCGGCTCCGGAGCGAGTTCGATTCTGCCACTGGGGGTTCGGAGCACCTCGGGGATTCTCGGCTGCATCGCGCCCAGGTCGATGCCGTGCGGATTGGCCTTGAGCTTCTCGAGGGTTAGCCCGTCGGGCTTGGCGCCGAAGGCGTCACCGTAGGGCCCGAGCCGCAGCATCAAGTCGAGGCGGCGCTCATAGCCGGGGCCGGCGGGGAGCATGGCCGTCAGTTCGTCGACGTCGCGGCCGGCGACCGGGGAATCCGGGTCGTGCGTCTCCTTGACCAAGGTCAGCGCGATCACCTGCGCGTCGACCAGGGCGGGATCCGCTTGTGCCCCAAGACCGGTCAGGATCAACGCGATACGCGACAGGATTTCGGCCTCGCCCGGCCGGTCGGCCGGCGGCAGCACCGGCGGCGAGTAGCGCACGTTGTTGCGCACCGCGAGGTTGTTGAGCAGAACGTCGAAATGCGGACTCTGCGAAGGCGGGGGCGGCGGCAGGATGACGTCGGCGTGCCGCGTGGTCTCGTTGAGATACGGGTCGACCGCCAGCATGAATTCGACACTGTCCAAGGCCTTGTCGAGCCGGTCGCCGTCCGGCGCGGACAGCACCGGGTTCCCGGCGATGGTGATCATCGCCTTGATCTGCCCCTCGCCCGCGGTGTCGATCTCCTCGGCGAGCGCGGTGGCCGGCAATTCGGACATCACCTCGGGGTAGCCCGAGACCCGACTGGCCCACCGGCCCGTCCGGAAGCCGCGGCCCGGCTTCGGTGGCCGCGGCGCCGGGACCGCGGCGCCGAGCGGGAACATCACCCCGCCGGGCCGGTCCAGGTTGCCGGTGAGGATGTTGATGACGTCGACGAGCCAGCTGCCGATCGTGCCGAATTCGACTGTGGAGGTGCCGATCCGGCCGTACACCGCCGCCGTCGGCGCCGCCGCGAGCTCACGGGCCAGTTCGCGGATCTCGTCGGCGCCGACGCCACAGGCCTGTTCGACCGCCTCGGGCGCGAAGTCGGCGGCCAGCGCGCGGACCTGCTCCACGCCGGTGACGTGCTCGGCGTTCGCACCGAGATCGACCAGACCTTCGTCGAACAGCACATGTACGACGGCGAGCAGCAGCGCCGCGTCGGTCCCGGGGCGCGGCGCCAGATGCCGGTCGGCGAGCTTGGCGGTCTGGGTGCGCGCCGGGTCGATCACGACGAGCTTGCCGCCGCGCTTCTTCAGCGCCCGCAGCTTGCCGGGGAAATCGGCCGCGGTGGTCACGCTGCCGTTGGACACCAGCGGATTCGCGCCGATGATCACGAGATGGTCGGTGCGGTCGAGGTCGGGCACGGTGAACGCGCCCGGGCTGCCGAACATCAGGCCCAGCGCAACGTGTTTGGGCATCTGGTCGAGCGTGCTGGCGCTGAACACCTGGCGGGTGCCCAGCGCTTTGAGGATCAGCGGGGCATACAGCGCGCCCGCGATCGTGTGCGCGTTCGGGTTGCCGAGGTAGACCCCGACCGACGCGCCGCCGTGCGCGGCGATCACCGCGCCGAGCCGGTCGGCGACGACGGCGTAGGCCTCGTCCCAGGTGGCCTCGGTCAGTACGCCATCACGACGGACGAGCGGGCGGGTCAGCCGGTCGGGATCGTTGTCGAGCTCACCGAAGCTGGCGCCCTTGGGGCAGATGAAGCCCGCGCTGAAGACGTCGTCGTGATCACCACGCGCGCCCGTCACACGGCCGTCGTCGATGGTGAGGGTCAGGCCGCAGGTGGCTTCACAGAAGGGGCAGATCCGGAGGGCGGTGTCCATGCTCCGGATTCTGCTCCGACTAGTGCTTGTTCGTACACCTTCGGATCGAGCGTGCCGATGTACGGCAGGTCGCGGTAGCGCTCGTCGTAGTCCAGGCCGTAGCCGACGACGAACTCGTCGGGGATGTCGAAGCCGATGTGCGCCACGTCGATGTCGGCGCGCATGGCGTCGGGCTTGCGCAGCAGCGTGCACACGCGCAGCGTGCGCGGGCCCCGGGTCGCCAGGTTGCGCAGCAGCCACGACAGCGTCAGGCCCGAGTCGATGATGTCTTCGACGATCAGCACGTCGCGGCCGCTGATGTCGCGGTCGAGGTCCTTGAGGATGCGCACGACGCCCGACGAGGAGGTCGAGGACCCGTACGAGCTGACCGCCATGAATTCGAGCTGGGTCGGCAGCGGGATCGCGCGGGCCAGGTCGGTGACGAACATGACCGCACCCTTGAGCACCGTGATCAGCAGCAGATCCTGGTCGCCCGAGTCGGCGCGGTAGTCCTCGGCGATCAGCGCGGCCATCTCGGCGATGCGCGCCTGAACCTGCTCCTGAGACAGGAGAACCGACTTGATGTCACCCGGATACAGATCCACGGCAACAGCGTGCCATGCCTCCGCGCCGAGTACCAAGACCGTCCCGCTCGGCGGTCGCTCACACGGGCCGGGCGGCGACTGTGAGCACTCCGGCGCGGCGGGTCACGATCAATCGCTGGTACCGCAGCGGCGAGCTGACGGCGGCGCCGCCCTGCCCGTGCCAATCCGCGACGAGCGCGTCGACGGCGCGCAGCTGGACGTCGGTGAGCGTGGTGGCGCCGACGCTCAGCAGCCAGCCGCGGATCACCCGGCGGCGCAGCGCGGCGGGGAGGTCCTCGAGCCCGGCAATGGGGAGGCCCTCGCCGTCGCGCAGTGCGGCCAGGTGCCCGGCGGCCAGGGCGTCGAGGGCGTCGTTGTCCTCCCGCAGCGCGGCGGCGGTACGGGCCAGCGCCGGCGCGACGCCACCGGCGAGCACATCCTCCAGTAGTGGCAGCACCTCGGTGCGCAGCCGGACCCGGGTGTAGCGCGGGTCGGTGTTGTGCGGGTCCCGCCAGGGCGTCAGTCCCAGTTCGGCGCAGACCGCTTCGGTGTCGGCGCGCCGCACCTCCAGCAGGGGCCGTCCCCACGGTGGGTCCCAAACCCGCATGCCGGCAATGGATCTCGGGCCCGAGCCGCGCCCCAGGCCGAGCAACACCGTCTCGGCCTGGTCGTCGAGGGTGTGCGCGAGCAGCACCGGAGCACCATCGCGGGCGGCGTCCAAGGCGGCGTAGCGCGCCGTGCGGGCCGCGGCTTCCGGCCCGCCGTCGGTACCGACATCGACGGAGAGCACTTGCGCGTCAACGCAACCCAACTGCCGGGCCTGTGCCGCCGCAGTGGCGGCGACGTCGGCCGATCCGGTTTGCAGGCCGTGGTCGACGATCAGCGCGACGGTCGGTTTGAGGGCGGCGGCGACGGCGGTCAGTGCCAGCGAGTCGGCGCCACCGGAGAGCCCGACGCACCACCGGTCGGCCGGGTGCCGGCGCGCGAAGGCGGTGACGGCCCCGCGCAGCGGGGTCAGAGCACTCGATCGATCCATCGCCGTGGCTCGTCGATTTCGGTTGGCAGCGGCAGGGTTTCGGCATCGGTCCAGATCGCGTTGAACCGCTTCATGCCGACGGTCGACACCACCTCGTCGACGAACTTCTTGCCGCGGGTGTACTGGGCGATCTTGGCGTCGACCCCCAGCAGGGCGCGGACAATCCGTTGCAACGGGGACTGTTTGCGGTGGCGGCGCTCGTCGAACCGGCTGCGGATGGTGGCGACCGACGGCACGACCGCCGGACCCACGGCGTCCATGACGTGATCGGCGTGCCCTTCCAGCAGTGTCCCCAGCACCAGCAGCTGATCCAGCGCACGCTGCTGCTCGTCGGACTGCATGATGCGCATGATGCCCAGAATGCCTTGCGAATTCGCGTCGGCGTCGCCGTCCCGCTGTGCCCGCACGTACTCCGCCAGCCGGCCGATGACGTCACCGGCATCGAGACCGGATTCGTCGGTCAGCACGGCGAGCGCCTGTGACATGTGTTCGGTGAGCCACGGGTTCGCGCGGAACTGCACGCGGTGCGTCACCTCGTGCAGGCACACCCACAGCCGGAAGTCGGCGGGTTCGACCTTCAACTGCCGTTCGGCGGCAAGCACATTGGGCGCGACGAGAAGCAACTCGCCCCCGTTCGCCGCAAACGGGTCGTACTGCCCGAGGATGCCCGACGACACGAACGCCAGCACCGCGCCCGTCTGCGCCCCGGCGATACGTCCGCCCAGCTTCGCGGCCAGGCCTGTGGGACTGGAGGTTTCGCCACCGGTCATCACCCGCATGGAGTCGGCGGCAGCACGCACCCAGTCCTGCCGGTCGACGACGCGCGCTTCGGGCACTTCGGCGCCCTCGTTGAGGAGCGTCACCTCGCGCACCGGGAGCTCGGCCCGGCGCGCCGAATCGGCGAGCTGCGCGCGTACCTGGTTGCGGGTGTAGTCGGTGGTCGCCGGTTCCGGGCGGGTCAGCTTTGCCCCGACCGTGGCGGCGAAGCCCCAGTCGACGGCCCGGCCGACGGTCGGCTTCCGGCTCACGTGCCGCACCCGCAGGACCGGAACGCCGCGGCGAGGGCGTCCAGCGCGGTGCGTCCTTCCGGACCGGCGTTGTTGGAGATGAGCGCGAAGGTCAGGACCCGTCCGCTCTGGTCGGTGACGATGCCCGCGAGCGCGTTGGTGCCGGTCAGTGAACCGGTCTTCGCGCGCAGGTATCCGGCCGACGAGGTGTCGGCGTAGCGGTTCCACAGCGTGCCACTGCCGCCCGCGATCGGCAGAACGTCGAGCAGCGGGCGCAGGCGGGGCTCGCTGGTGCCCGCGGCCGCGTTGACGACGTCGTCCAGGACCGTGGCAGTGAGCCGGTCGTTGACCGACAGGCCGCTGGCGTCGAACAGCGTCGCACCCGAGGTGGTCAGTCCGGCCTTCGCCAGCTGCCCGAGAACGGCACGTACCCCGCCGTCGAAACTCTGCGGCTGGTTCACCGCGGCGGCGACCTCCCGGCCGATCGACTCGGCCATCACGTTGTCGGAGGCGCCCATCATCTCGCGCAGGCGCTCGATCAGCGGCGGGGATTGCACCGCGGCGAGCTGCTGACCGCCGGCGGGGCTGGTGCGAAGGGTCACGTTGGCGGGGTCGACCCGCAGCGCGGCCGCCAGGGCGCGTCCGGCGTCGAGGGCCGGTGTCGTCGAGCGCTTGGACTCGACCGTGGTGGGCTGGACGCGACCGGCGTCGACCATCACCGACTGGATCGGCGCCCAGTCACCACCCTCGATGTCGGCGACGTCCCAGCCCGGCGCCATGGTCGGGCCCGAGTAGAGGCTGGTGTCGACCTGAATGGCGCGGGGCGTGACGCCGGCCTTACGGACCTGGTCGGCCAGATCGGAAATCCGGGCCGCGTCGCCGTACCAGGTGTCGGTGCCCGGCGGCGCCGCCGACAGCGTCGGGTCGCCGCCGCCCTTGAGCACCACGACGCCCGGGGTATCGCCGGACACGACCGTGGTGGTCAGCCGGGCGTTGCGGTCGAGGGTCAGCAGGGCCGCGGCCGCCGTGAGGGTCTTGTTGGTGGATGCGGGTTGCAGCGGGACGTTCTCGCTCAGCCCCCACACCTGGGTACCGGTGATGGCATCGGTGATGCGGCCCCCGAGAACGCCGAGATTCGGGTTGGCGGCCAGCGGCGCCAGCACGGCGGCGAGCTGGGCGGGCACCACTTGCGGCGCGTTGTCGGAAACCGGTTGCACCGCTGGTCGGGGCGAGACGAGCGCGGGTTGGGGCTTGACCGTCGCCCCGGCTGCCGGGACGGCATCGTGCCGCGTCATCACCGCGGCGGCCGCCACCAGCGCGGCAACCAGCACGAGAACTGCCACACCGATCACCACGTGGGTCGATCGGCGCCACCGGGTGGGCCGCATGTTGCTCCTGAACTCGTACGGGTCACTCAGCAGGGTATCGCTCGTCTAAGGTGTAGCCCGTTATCAGCACAGAGCTAAGGAGTCTCCCGGTGGAGCACGAAGTCGTCATCGAGATCCCCAAGGGTTCGCGCAACAAGTACGAAGTGGACCACGAGACCGGACGGGTGAAGCTCGACCGCTACCTGTTCACCCCCATGGGTTACCCCACCGACTACGGGTTCTTCGAGAACACCCTCGGCGAGGACGGCGACCCGCTGGACGCGCTGGTGCTGCTGACCGAGTCCGTCTTCCCGGGCTGCATCGTCGACGCTCGCCCGGTCGCCATGTTCAAGATGACCGACGAGGCCGGCGGCGACGACAAGCTGCTGTGCGTGCCCGCCGGTGATCCGCGTTGGGACCACATCCAGGACGTCAGCGACATCTCGGAGTTCGAGCTGGACGCCATCAAGCACTTCTTCGTCCACTACAAGGACCTGGAGCCGGGCAAGTTCGTGAAGGCCGCCGACTGGGTCGGCCGCAAGGAGGCCGAAGAAGAGCTGGCCCGCTCGATCGCCCGGTTCGAAGAGCAAGAGCACTAATCTTTCGTTTTCACCGAGCCTGACCCGCCGTACGCTGGAAAGCGGCGGCGGGTCAGGAATCGGCGATGGATTGGTTCACAGCACCCGAATACTGGTTCAGCCGGCTGGTGCTGGAACGAGGCATCGCCGGCGTCTATCTGATTGCTTTCCTCTGCGCCGCAAGGCAATTCCGCGCCCTCCTCGGCGCGCAGGGCATGTTGCCCATTCCGCGGTATCTGTCGGCGGTGTCGTTCCGGCAGGCGCCCAGCATCTTTCACTGGCATTACTCCGACACGTTCTTCGCGGCCGTCGCGTGGTCGGGCGCCGCGCTCAGTACCGCGCTGGTCGCGGGTGCCGGCGATCTCGTGCCGCTGTGGGCGGCGATGCTCCTGTGGCTGCTGCTGTGGGTGCTGTACCTGTCGATCGTCAACGTCGGGCAGCGGTGGTACGCCTTCGGCTGGGAGTCCCTGCTGCTGGAGGCGGGATTCCTCGCGGTGTTCCTCGGCAACGACTCCGTGGCGCCGCCCGTGCTGGTGATCTGGCTGGTGCGGTGGCTCGTCTTCCGCACCGAGTTCGGCGCCGGGCTGATCAAGCTGCGCGGTGACCGGTGCTGGCGCGATCTGACGTGCCTCTACTACCACCACGAGACGCAGCCGATGCCGGGCCCGCTGAGCTGGTTCTTCCATCACCTGCCCAAGCCGCTGCACCGGGTCGAGGTCGCGGTCAACCACTTCACGCAGCTGGTGGTTCCGTTCGGGCTGTTCGCACCGCAGCCCGTGTCCACCATCGCGGGCGCGATCGTGGTGGTCACGCAGCTCTGGCTGGTGATCTCCGGTAACTACGCGTGGCTGAACTGGTTGACGATGGTGTTGGCGTTCAGTGCGATCGCCGGGCCGGCGTCCGCCTCGCCCCTGCCCGCCGCAGCGCCGACGTGGTTCGTGGTGCTCGTCATCGGATTCGGTGTCCTGGTCGTGGTGCTGAGCTACTGGCCGGTGCGCAACCTGCTGTCGCCGCGGCAGCGCATGAACGCATCGTTCGATCCGCTGCACCTGGTGAACACCTACGGCGCCTTCGGCTCGATCGGCCGCGTCCGCCGTGAGGTGGTGATCGAGGGCACCGACGATGACGACATCACCGACGAAACCGTCTGGCACGAGTACGAATTCAAGGGCAAGCCCGGCGCCGTCGGCCGGCTGCCGCGGCAGTGGGCGCCCTACCACCTGCGGCTCGACTGGCTGATGTGGTTCGCCGCGATCTCGCCGACCTACGGGCGCCAGTGGTTCGTGGGCTTGCTGGAGCGCTTGCTGCGCGGCGACGCGGACACACTGAAACTGTTGCGGCACAATCCGTTTCCGGATTCGCCGCCGCGCTATGTCCGCGCGCGGATCTTCCGCTACCGCTACGCCACTCCCCACGAACTGCGGCACGACCGGGTGTGGTGGCACCGGACGCCGGAAGGCGAGTACTTCCCGCCGGTCACGCTGCCCGACTAGTGCGCGGCTTCGATCCGGCCGGCCAACATAGCGGTCCAGTCCGCGATGTACTCGTCATCGGGAATGTCCACCTGCGGGGCGTGGAAGACGACGCGCGTCGCCTGCTTGCCCAGCAGTGCGTTGACCCCGACCACGGCGATCCGCCGGGCGTCGGCCGGATCGAGGCGGGGCGCGCAACCCCTGATCCAGTCGGTCAGCTCGCTGTAGAGGCCGTCGACCAGAGCGGCATAGGCGGCGTTGACGCGGTCCGACTGGTCCGCCGGTGTGCGGGCCGCCACCTGCAGGAACTGGCTTTCCTGGTTCAGGACGCTCAGCACGTACCGGCCAAGCAGCGTGAGCTCGGTCCGCAGCTCGCCCTCGCCGGCGAACAGTGCGCTGATGTCGTGCATCGCGCGGCGCCGGTCCAGCTGCCTGTCGATCCCCGCGACGAGGACGGCCTCTTTTGTTTTGAAGTGGTTGTAGAGGGCGCCGCAGCCGGGCACCAGGCCGGCCGCCTTCTCGATCTGGGTGATGCTGGTGGCTTTGTAGCCCTGCTCGCTGAACAGCCGCATGGCCTCGGTGACCAGGCGTTCCTTGGTCCGTTCCCTTGTCGAGGTTTCCACCGCTGACTCCCACCATTGACCGGATATAAGAAGGGCCATATATTTCGTACTAGGTCACCATACAACGCTGGGAGGCGCAATGACCGGGAATGTGCCGCGCGGACGCATCCGCCGCACCATGCCGGTCGCCGGCTTCACCGCCCGCGCCGCCGGTGGCCGGATGGTCGCGGCATTGCGGGAGAAGGCCGGCAACGCCGGCGCCGTCGAACGTTTCCACGAGCGCACCGCCGAGCAGTACGCCGAGCTCCTCGGCCACTCCAAGGGCGTGTTGATGAAAGCCGGCCAACTGGTGTCGATGGTCGACGCCAATGCCATTGGCGGCGGCGAACTCTCGCCGTACCAGCGCGCACTGACGCGGCTACAGGCCGACGCGCCGCCGATGGATTCAGCGCTGGCCCGGCGGGTCGTCGAGGATGATCTCGGTCGCCCGATCTCCGCGGTCTTCGCCTCGTTCTCCGACGAACCGATGGCGGCGGCGTCCATCGGACAGGTCCACCGTGCGGTGCTGCACGACGGCCGTGACGTCGCGGTCAAGGTGCAGTATCCCGGTGTGGCACAAGCGATTCGCGATGACTTGTCGAACACCGAGCTGCTGGCGACGATGTTCCGGTTCGCGGCAGGCGCGGCCAACACGCTCGGCACCGTCTTGCCCGATGTCACACCCATCGCCGCGGAGATTTCGGAGCGCATCTCCGAGGAGATCGACTACCGCAGGGAAGCCGCGCACATCACCGCGTTCCATGAGCTGTACCGCGATCATCCGTTCATCCGGGTACCCGAGGTCGTTCGCGAGGCATCCGGCGACCGTGTCCTCACCATGACGTATCTGGACGGATTGGACTGGGCCGCAGCGCAAGACGTCGATCAGAACTTGAAGGACACCTGGGCCGAGGTGATCACCCGGTTCATCGCCGGAGCGTACCGGCACGGCAATCTGTTCCACGCCGACCCGCACCCGGGCAACTACCGATTCGGCCTTGACGGCACTGTCGGATTCGTCGACTTCGGCTGCGTGAAGGTGTTATCCGAGGATTTGCGTAGTCGCATTGTGCGCATGATGCGGTCAGCGGTCGACGGGCGCAGACCCGAGCTGAGGTCAGTCATGATCGAAAGTGGATTCTTCACAACCGATTCCGCGCTCACAGCTGATGACGCTTATCGGTGGTACCAGGGCATCATCTATGAGATTCTCGCGCCTCAGCCAGTCACCTACACCGAGGACACATCGCGGCGCGCGATCGCAAACCTCCTAGACGTACGCGATGCCGACCACCTGATGCGGCACATCACAGTGCCGCCCGATCTCGTCTTCTTTTCCCGGCTGAACCTGTCGATGAACGCCATCTTCACCGCCTTGCACGCGACCTTCCACGCCCGTGCCGCGGTCGACGACATGGACGGCGTCGCGGAGCCGATCACAGAGTTGGGCCGTCAGCACGTGGCCTGGGTTCGCGAGCGTGGCTTGCCTTTCGGGACGGACAACCATGTCCGCTAACGACGTCACGGCGGCCCGGCTGCCCTGGGACGCCGCCGATCCCTATCCCTTTTACGAAAACCGGCGGCGCGACGGAGATGTCGTGTGGGACAACGCCGCACAGGGTTGGCTGGTGCTCGGCTACGACGCGGCCCGGCAGGTGCTCGGCGGCGCCGGGTGGACGAGCGACCCGCTGGCCAACCCGGTGGCACGCGCGTCGATGACCATGCTGGGGCCGGAATTCGCCAAGGCGTCGATGCTCTTCACCGACGGCGCCGACCACGACCGGCTGCGCGGCGCGGTCCGGGACGCGTTCACCCGCAGCACGATATCCGGGCTGACCGAAGGTGTGGAGACCATCGCCGCCGAGGTCATCGCGCAGGCACCCAGCGGCGAGCCGTTCGATTTCATGTCGCAGATCGCCCTACCGCTGCCGATCGCGGTGGTGGGTGAATGGCTCGCGCTCGATCCGGCCCACGCCGCGTCGCTGCGCGAACTGTCGCCGTCGATCATCCGCATGCTCGGCACCCTGGCCGATCCCGTGGAGGTGGCCGAGGGCTTCGGCGCCGCCGCCGCACTCATGGCGGAGTTCCTGCCGCTCGCCGCCGATCGACGGGCCAATCCCGGCGATGACCTGTTCAGCTTCATCGCCACCGACCCCGAACTGTCGCTCGAAGACGTCGTGGTGACCGCCATCCTCATCGCGGTCGCCGGACACGAAACCACCGCGAATCTGCTTGGCGCCGGGCTGATTCGGCTGGTGACCGAACAGGTCGACACCGTAGACGGGGCCGTCATCACCGAGCTGCTGCGACTCAACGGCCCGGTGCAGTCGACGGTGCGCACCGCGACCGAGGACCACACGGTCGCCGGCGTCGACATCGCTGCCGGCGACAGCGTGGTCGTCGTGGTGGCGGCCGCCAACCGCGACCCGGCGGTGTTCGATGACCCCGACCGCTTCCGCTTGGACCGCACCGGCCCCGCCCCCGTGGCCTTCGGGTACGGCGCGCACTACTGCCTGGGTTCGGCGCTGGCCCAGCTGGAGTTGACCGTCGCGTTGCGGGAAGTCCTTGCGCGCCAACCTGTTATCTGCGGCGCAGTCACGTGGCGAGATACTCCCGCCATTCGCGGACCGCAGACGTTGCCGGTGGCGTTCAGCTGATGCGGGTGTTCGTGACCGGCGGGACGGGCGCCATCGGCATCCACACCGTGCCCGCCCTTGTCGCGGCGGGGCACGCCGTCACGGCGCTGGCCCGCAGCGATGCGAAAGCCGCTCGGTTGCGGAGCCAGGGCGCTGAGCCGGTTTCGGTGTCGCTGTTCGACCGTCATGGGCTGGCCGACGCATTTGCCGGCCACGACGCGGTGATCAATCTGGCGTCGGCGCTGCCGTCGACCACGGCATTCATCCGCAAGTCTGCCTGGGCGGAATGTGAGCGGGTGCGTTCGGAGGGGTCCGCGAACGTTGTTGATGCCGCGCGGGATGCGGGCGTTCCGAAACTGATTCAAGAATCCGTGGTGATGATCTACCGCGACGGCGGCAGCGACTGGATCGACGAAGAACAGCCCGTCGACCACTACCCCATCACGCACGGCAACCACGCCGCCGAGGCCAGCGCACGCCGGTTCGCAGCGGCCGGCGGGCAGGCGACGATCCTGCGGTTCGGCGTCTTCTACGGCCCGCATGCCGCGCACAGTGAACAGATCCTCGACATGGCCAAGTGGCACATCGGGTTCCCTCCCGGACGGCCCGGCACTTACCTGTCGTCGATCCACGTCGCGGATGCGGCGAGCGCCGTCGTCGCGGCACTCACGGCACCCGGCGGCACCTACAACATCGTCGACGACCGGCCACTCACCAAGCGCGAATACGCCGAGGCCTGCGCCGCCGCCGTCGGGCGCCGCATCTGGATCAGCGGGCCGGGACGGCTGGGGCTCCTGCTCGGTGACCGACTCACGTCGATGACGAGGTCACTTCGGGTGAGCAACAAGCGTTTTCGCGAAGCTGCGGGCTGGCGTCCCCGCTACCCCAGCGCAGTCGAGGGTTACCGCGCGATGGCAGAGCTACGGTGAAACACATTCCGAGGGCGCGGATTCGCACCACGGTGTGACGCCGCGGAAGTGGTAGCGGTGGGTCGCGACCCAGCGGTAGATCCACTCTTGGAGCGCGCCGACGCCCGGGATGCCGTAAACCCACAACGGCAACCGGGTGCCGATCGCCGCGGACACCGCAGCGTTCGCCGCCTTGGCGCCACCGAGCACCTCGCCGGAGGAATCCAGCCACCACACCGATTCCATCAGGTGCTCCGGTGCCACGCCGAGTCGTTCGGCGGTACCGGGCTTCTGCAGTGGTTCGGTGCGCAGCCGACCGGTGCGATTCATCCGCAACAACTGATTGCGGGCGCGGGTACACATCCCGCACTTGCCGTCGAAGAACAGCACACCGTCCATGACTTCATGATGCGCCGCCAGGCGCCGCCGGAAACCGTGAGTCGCCACACATCAGGGCTAGTTGCGCATGATTCGCGGGCGCGACCCCTCGTCGATGATCGCGAGATGGACCCTGCGGGTCAGGATTTGCAGTCCTGTCGGCATCGGCGGCGCGGCGGAGGTGTAGACCGCACCGGTCGGAGTGGTCAGTGTGACGGTGTGGCGGCCGTGCCGGTCGTAGGTTGTGGCCGCGTGCCAGCCGGGTTCTTCTTTGACGTAGTTGCAGTGCGCACATTGGCCTTGACCGTTGTGCACGCTGGTCGGGCCATGCTGCGCGCGCGGCCGGATGTGGTCGGTGTGCCGAATCCTGGCGTTGCAGTACGGGGTCCGGCAGATCTGATCCCGCAACGCGATGAACCGGGCCAGGGCTTTCGGGAACGCCCGGGATTTCGACTCCATCGCCACCAGCTTGTTGGTACCCGGCTGGGCGTACAGGCGCCGCACCGCGGCCGCGCCCTGCGCATCGAGCGCGCCGACCACGACGAGATCCCGCGCTATTTCGGCCGGGATCGGCCCGTATCCCTCCAGATGCGCCGGTTCTGAGCCACCGCCGAGCAGGGTCTCATCCGAGAGCACCAGGTTCGCCGTCACCGGCACCGGCGACTGCACCGGGTTGCGGCCCGTGACCCGCTGCACCATCACGTCGGCCATGATCTGGTCGTGGGTGCGGCCCAACCCGGCCGGTACCGTCGTGCCCGGCAGTGTCGAGGCCAGCGTGCTCGCCGCCTCATCGGACAGCGCGGTATGCATGGCGCGGCCTTCGGCGGCCGGCAGCCGCACGCTCACGGTGGCCATGCCGTCACCAGCAGGCCGGAACCGGACATGACGCCCGGCCGGCGCGCGGCGCACCCGCTGCACGATCGCCTCCTGATCGAGCCGGTAGGCGATCCGCTTGGCCTCGGCGGTGATCTCGGCATCACCCTTACCGTCGAGGGTGGCAGGGTCCGAGCACAATTCGGCATCCAGCAGCCGGCGATCCAACACCGACAGGCACTCGGCCTCTTTGGTGATCAGCTCGGCCCGGTGCTCGGAGAGCACACCCGACTCCAACGCGGCCAGCGTGCACGGCATGTCCGCGACCAGGATGCGGGCCATCGCCATCAACCGCTCACCCGGGTGCGGCGACTCGCGCCGCGCCAACCCGATCTCCGAACCCAGCGCGGCCCGCGACACCCGCGGCCCACCCGCCGCGGCAGCCGCCACCCGCCGCGCCTCAAGTGCGGCCGCAATCCGGGCCTGCTGGGCCGCCGCACGCGCCTTGACCCGTTCGAGCTCCGCCATGCGACCCGACAACGCCGCCTCGTCGGCGTCGGGGTCCATCAACGGAGTTTCGAACATGCGTTCGACTCTATCGGATACATGTGATGCACGCCAGACCCCAGATAAATGAATTTGCCCCGCTGTAACACGAGGAAATCTGCCCGTACCCTGCAGATTCGATGATGTCTATGTGTTGATGCATCAGGGAATCGGTCTCGACGCGTTCAACGCCATGCCGAAGCAGCGGGCGGTGCACGCACTGTACGAATGCTGCTACAGCGTGCCCCTGGCCGGCAGCCTCGCCGACGGACGCGCCTACAAAGACCACGACCACCTGTTCCGGCGGGCGGACGACCTCCTCTTCGCGCTCGGCGACTCCTCGGTGGACGCGATCCTGCAGGCCTATCCGCAGCTCGGCCGCCGCCCCGGCAGCGCCCGCTCACAGTTCGAACAGTGCGCGGTGTGCGACCGCGACCCCGATCTCATGGCAACCCTGACCGCGCACGCCGCGACCTACCGTGACCACTTCGGCTTCGACTTCGTGATGTTCGTCGGCGCCATGAGCGCCAACGAAGTGCTGACCCACATGGCCGACCGCATGCACAACGACCACGAGACCGAGCGCAAGGTGGTCCGCAACGAGCTGGCCCGCATCAACCGGACGCGACTGGAGCGCATGCTCGGGCCTGAAGGCGGCTACAACAACTGGTAACGAAGCCGCCACGGCATGCCCGCCGCCAGGAAGCGTTCGCCAAGCCTTAGTAGTTTGTACCCGTGCATCAGGAGATCCCCCCGCAGTACGTGCGTTCGGCGAACGCACCGCAGGCCCGGACCCTCATCGACATCCTCTACGCCACGGCCGACCAATATCCCGATGCACCCGCCATCGACGACGGCACCGTCCAGCTCACCTATGCCGAGCTGATCGCCGACGTCGAGGAGAGCGTCGCCTGGCTGGCCGCGCGCGGCATCGGCCGAGGTGACCGCATCGGCATCCGCATGCCGTCGGGCAGCTACGCGCTGTACGTGTCGATCCTGGCGACCCTCGCCACCGGCGCCGCATACGTCCCCGTCGACGCCGACGATCCCGAGGAACGCGCCGCGCTGGTCTTCGGCGAGGCCGGCGTCGTCGGCATCATCACCGAGGCGGGCCTGGTCCGCGGGCCCGGCTCGACCCGCGGCTGGCAGGCCGGCCGCCCGCTGACCCGCGACGACGCCTGGATCATCTTCACCTCCGGCTCCACCGGCACCCCGAAGGGCGTCGCGGTGACGCACCGCAACGCCGCCGCGTTCGTCGACGCCGAGGCCGAAATCTTCCTGAAGGACAACCCGCTGGGCCCGGGCGACCGGGTGCTGGCCGGGCTGTCGGTGGCCTTCGACGCGTCCTGCGAAGAGATGTGGCTGGCCTGGCGCCACGGCGCCTGCCTCGTCCCGGCCCCGCGCTCGCTGGTGCGCAGCGGCATGGACCTGGGCCCGTGGCTGGTATCCCGCGACATCACCGTCGTCTCGACGGTCCCGACGCTGGCCTCGCTGTGGCCCGCCGAGGCCCTGGAGGCCGTGCGCCTGCTGATCTTCGGCGGCGAGGCCTGCCCACCCGAGCTCGCCGAGCGCCTGGCGGTCGAGGGCCGCGAGGTGTGGAACACCTACGGACCGACCGAGGCCACGGTCGTCGCGTGCCTCGCGCCACTCGGCGGCGGCCCGGTCAGCATCGGCCTGCCGCTGCCCGGCTGGGATCTGGCGGTCGTCGACAAGGACGGCCTGCAGGTCGGTTACGGCGACGTCGGCGAGCTGGTGATCGGCGGCGTCGGCCTGGCCCGCTACCTGGATCCGGAAAAGGACGCCGAGAAGTACGCGCCGATGGAGACCCTCGGTTGGGGCCGCGCGTACCGCAGCGGTGACCTGGTCCGGCTCGAGGCGGACGGCCTCTACTTCCAGGGCCGCGCCGACGATCAGGTCAAGGTCGGCGGCCGCCGCATCGAGCTCGGCGAGGTCGACGCCGCACTGGTCAACCTGCCCGGTGTCAGCGGTGGTGCCGCCGCGGTGCGCAAGACCGCCACCGGCACTCCCCTGCTGGTCGGTTACATCGCCAGCGCCGACCCCGAATTCGATATCACCAAGGCCCGCAAGACACTTGCCGAGTCGCTGCCCGCCGCGCTGGTGCCGCGCCTCGTCCTGGTCGACGAATTGCCCACGCGCACATCAGGAAAAGTCGACCGCAACGCACTGCCGTGGCCCATCGAAGGGGCGGGCGCGGCGGGCGACGACAGTCCCGACCTCGACGGCACCATGGGCTGGCTCGCCGGGCTGTGGCGCGATGTGCTGGCCTCCCCGATCGACGGACCCGGCGCCGACTTCTTCGCACTCGGCGGCGGCTCGCTGTCCGCCGCGCAGCTCGTCTCGCTGCTGCGCGAGAAGTACCCACAGGTCACCGTCGCCGACCTGTACGACCACCCGCGCCTGGGCTCTCTGGCCGGCTACCTCGACGAACTCGACCCGCCGCCGCTCGTCGAAACCCGAAGCGTCACACCGGTTCCGCTGACGACACAGCTCATCCAGACCGCCGCCGCCATCCCGCTCGCGACGCTGGCCGGCATGCAGTGGGTCGTCTGGCTGGCCATCCTGAACAACGTCGCCGCCGCGCTGCACCTGCTGCCCTGGGCCCACACCGTGAACTGGTGGGTGATCCTCGTCGGATTCCTGGTGTTCGTCACACCGATCGGCCGCATGGGTATCGCCGTGTTCGCCGCGCGCGCCCTGCTGTCCGGCCTGGAACCGGGCACCTACAAACGCGGCGGCTCCGAGCACCTGCGGGTGTGGCTCGCCGAACGGCTCGGCGAGGCCAGCGGCGCCGAAAACCAGGCCGGCGCACCGTGGTTGGTGTACTACGCCCGCACGCTGGGCAATCGGGTCGGTGACGGCGTCGACCTGCATTCCACGCCGCCGGTCACCGGCATGCTCACGCTCGGGGACCGCTGCTCGGTCGAGCCGGAGGTCGACCTCACCGGGCACTGGATCGATGGCGACCTGTTCCACGTCGGACCCATCAGCGTCGGCAACGACGCCACGATCGGCGCCCGCACCACGCTGCTGCCGGGTGCCGTGGTCGGCAAGAACGCCGACGTCGCACCGGGTTCCGGCGTTATCGGCAAGGTCAAGGCCGGGCAGTACTGGAAGGGTTCGCCGGCGGTGAAGTCCGGCAAGGCCCACCACCCGTGGCCGAAAGAGCGGCCGGGGCGCGCCCCCATCTGGGTGGGGATGTACGGGCTGACGTCGGTGCTGCTCGGCGGATTGCCGATCCTGGCCCTTGCCGCCGGCCTCGCGGTGCTGATTCTGCCGGTGCGTCATACCCATTCGCTGCCCGAGGCGGTCCTGCCGGTCGCGCTGTGGACGCCCGTCGCGGCCGTGGTGGCCATGGCGGTGTATGCCGCACTGACCGTCATCGGGGTGCGCCTGCTGGCCCTCGGCCTGACCGAGGGCTACCACCCCGTGCGCAGCCGGGTGGGCTGGCAGCTGTGGGCCACCGAGCGGCTGATGGACGCCGCCCGCAACTACCTGTTCCCCATCTACGCGAGCCTGTTGACGCCGTGGTGGCTGCGCATCCTGGGCGCGAAAGTCGGTAAGGACACCGAGATTTCGACGGCCCTGCTGACACCGAAGTTCACCGAGGTGCTCGACGGCGCGTTCCTGGCCGACGACACCATGGTGGCGTCGTACGAACTCGGCGGCGGCTGGATTCACGTGGCGAAGGCGACCGTCGGCCGCCGCGCGTTCCTCGGCAACTCCGGCATCACCCAGCCCGGCCGCCGCGTCCCCGACGACGGGCTGGTCGCGGTGCTGTCGGCGACCCCGCACAAGGCCAAGGCCGGTTCGTCGTGGCTGGGCAGCCCCCCGATCCGGTTGCGCCGCCAGCCAACTGAAGCCGACGCGGTGCGCACCTTCCACCCGTCGCTTCGTCTCAAGGTGATGCGCTCGACGGTCGAGACGCTGCGGATCGTCCCGGTGATGGTGACGTTCGGTATCGGTGTGGCGGTCCTCGGCGTCCTGCAGGCCCTCGCCGGTGAATTGGGCTGGGTGTGGGCGTCATTGGGTGCCGGGCTCGTGCTGCTGAACGCGGGCGCCATCGCCGGCGCCATCGCCGTGGTGGCGAAATGGCTCATGGTCGGGCGCATCCGGGCCGTCGAGCACCCGCTGTGGTCGCCGTTCGTGTGGCGCAACGAAGTGTCCGACACCTTCGTCGAGACCGTCGCCGGCCCGTGGTTCGCCCGCGCCGCCAGTGGCACCCCGGTGATGAACCTGTGGCTGCGGGCCCTCGGCGCGGCCATCGGCCGCGGCGTGTGGTGCGAAACCTATTGGCTGCCAGAGGCAGACCTGGTGACGCTGGGCCGCGGCGCGACGGTGAACCGGGGCTGCGTCGTGCAGACCCACCTGTTCCACGACCGCATCATGCAACTGGACACCGTGGTGCTGGAGGAGGGCGCGACGCTCGGCACCCACTGCGTCGCACTGCCGGCGGCCAGCATCGGCGCGGGCGCGACCGTCGGGCCGGCGTCCCTGGTGATGCGCGGTGACGCGGTGCCGGGCTCGACGCGCTGGCAGGGCAATCCGATCGCTCCGTGGATCGGCAAGAAGCGCAAGTCCGGCGGCCGACAAAAGGCGCAGGCCGCGTGACCCGGACCAACAAGAAGGACCGCAAAAGCGTTGCGCCGGTGATTGATCCGTATCTACCGAACAACGGCAACTTCGGCTTCCGGGTATCTCGCTACGAGCTGAGCCTCGAATACAAGGTGGAGAGCAACCGGCTGACTGGCATCGCCAACATCACCGCGGTCACCCTGGCGTCACTGCACTGGTTCACCCTGGATCTGTCCGATGCGCTGTCGGTGGCCAAGGTCGAGGTCAACGGCCGCCGGCCGGCCAAGTTCCGCACCGTCAACGGCAAGCTGCACATCACGCTGGCCAACCAGTTGCCCGCCGGCGCCGCGATGAAGGTGACGGTGCGCTACGGCGGCAACCCACGTCCCATCAAATCCATCTGGGGCACAGTCGGTTTCGAGGAGCTGACGGAGGGGGCGCTGGTCGCCGGGCAGCCGAACGGCGCGGCGTCCTGGTTCCCGTGCGACGACCACCCGAGCAGCAAGGCCAGCTACCGCATCGCGATCACGACCGACAGCCCGTACCGGGTGGTCGCCAACGGCGAGCTGGTGAGCCGCAAAACCCGTGCGGCCCAGACGGCCTGGGTGTACGAGCTCGCCGAGCCGACGTCGACCTACCTGATCACGCTGCAGATCGGCCGCTACGAGTCGGTGCGCCTGGCCAAATCGCCGGTGCCGATGTCCGCGGCCCTGCCGCAGCGGCTGATCCGCAACTTCGAATACGACTTCGGCCGGCAGCCTCAGATGATGCAGCTGTTCACCCGGCTGTTCGGGCCGTACCCGTTGTCGACCGGCTACACCGTCGTCGTCACCGATGATGAGCTGGAAATCCCGCTCGAGGCACAGGGCATTTCGATCTTCGGCGCCAACCACTGCGACGGCCGCCGCGGGGCCGAGCGGCTGATTGCACACGAGATGGCCCACCAGTGGTTCGGCAACTCGGTGACGGTACGACGCTGGCGCGACATCTGGCTGCACGAGGGATTTGCCTGTTACGCGGAGTGGCTGTGGGCCGAGGAGTCGGGCTGGCGCACCGCCGACCAGCTGGCCGCCCACAATCTGCAGAAACTCCGGGGCCTGCCGCAGAACCTGCTGCTGGCCGATCCGGGACCCGAGGACATGTTCGACGACCGCGTCTACAAGCGCGGCGCACTGACCCTGCACGCCCTGCGGCGCACCATCGGCGACGCGAATTTCTTTGCGCTACTGCGCGATTGGACCACCCGGTACCGGCACTCGACGGCACTGACCGACGACTTCACCGGCCTGGCCGCCAACTACACCGACCAGTCCCTGCGCGGACTGTGGACCGCGTGGCTCTACACGACGGAGCTGCCGGCACTGTGAAACCCAGCGGTGTGGCGCGGGTCGCCGTCGCGACGGTGCTCAGCGCGCTCTGCGGCTACGCGATCCTGTACCTCGCCGCACGCGATCTGGCCCCCGCCGGGTTCTCGGTGTTCAGCGTCTTCTGGGGCGCCTTCGGGTTGTTCACCGGCGCGGCCAACGGACTGCTGCAGGAGGCCACCCGTGAGGTCCGCGTCGCGCGCATCGCTGAGCCCCAACCAGGACCGCACCTGCAGCCGCTCCGGGTGGCCGCGCTCGTAGCCGTTGCCGCGGGCCTGCTGATCGCCGGCACCGCCCCGCTGTGGGCGGCGCACGTGTTCGTCGAATCCACCCCGCTGAGCGTGACGCTGCTGAGCGTCGGCCTCGCCGGCTTCTGTCTGCACGCCACGTTGCTCGGCGTGCTGGCCGGGGCCGACGGCTGGACACAGTACGGGACGCTGATGGTGACCGACGCGGGTATCCGGGTCGCCGTCGCGGTCGCGGCGTTCATCCTGGGCTGGGGCCTGGACGGCTACCTGTGGGCCACCGTCGCCGGGTCGATGTCGTGGCTGATCCTGCTGTTGGCCTCCCACGTCGCCCGGTCCGCCGCCGCCATCCACACGCCCGGCACCCCGCGGACGTTCCTGACGGGGTCGGCGCACTCGATCGCCGCCGCGGGCGCCAGCGCCGTGCTGGTGATGGGCTTCCCGGTGCTGCTGCAGGCCACGTCCCGCGACCTGGGGGCCACCGGCGGCGTCATCATCCTGGCGGTGACGCTGACCCGCGCCCCGCTGCTGGTCCCGCTGACCGCCATGCAGGGCAACCTGATCGCGCATTTCGTCGACAACCGCAGGCTGCGCGCGCTACTCACGCCGACCCTGGTGCTCGCCGGACTGGGCGCCCTGGCAGTGGTGGCGGCCGGGCTGCTCGGGCCGTGGCTGCTGCGCACGCTGTTCGGGCCCGAGTACGCCGCGAGCGGCGCGCTGCTGGCCTGGTTGACGGCCGGCGCCGTCGCCATCGCCTTCCTGACCCTGACCGGGGCCGCCACCGTCGCCGCCGCGCTGCACCGCGCCTACGCGATCGGCTGGGTGAGCGCCACCGTGGCCGCAGCACTGTTGTTGCTGCTGCCGCTGGACCTCCAGACCCGCACCATCGTCGCGCTGATGTGCGGACCGCTGGTCGGAATCGTCGTCCACCTCGCCGCGCTGAGCGCGATCAGGCGCCCCTGAGCGTGTAGTTTCGGCAGCAACATGTCCTTCTATCACGACGTCTGGATCGTCATCCCCGCGTACAACGAGGCGAGCGTCATTGCCGACGTCGTCGCGGATGTGCGCGCCGTCTTCCCCAATGTCGTCGTCGTCGACGACGGCGGCCGGGACGACACCGGCGACCGCGCCTTTGCCGCCGGCGCCCACGTGGTGCGTCATCCGGTGAACCTCGGTCAGGGGGCGGCCATCCAGACCGGCGTCGAATACGCCCGATCACGGCCCGGGGCACAGTTTTTCGCCACGTTCGACGCCGACGGCCAGCACCAGGTCAAGGACGTCGTGCGGATGCTCGACAGGCTGCGGGCCGAGGATCTGGACATCGTCATCGGCACGCGGTTCGCCGATCGGCCGCCCGACCGCATGCCGATGCTCAAGCGGCTGCTGCTGCCGATCGTCGCCAAACTCAGCCGGTCCAGCCGCCAGCTGCACCTGACCGATGCGCACAACGGGCTGCGGGTGTTCAACAAGACGGTGGCCGACGGACTGAACCTGACCATGAACGGCATGAGCCACGCCAGCGAATTCGTCGCGCTGATCGTGGAGAACCAGTGGCGGATCGCCGAACAACCGGTGCACATCCTGTACACCGACTATTCGATGTCCAAGGGTCAGCCGCTGGTCAACGGCGTCAACATCATCGTCGACGGGTTGCTGCGCGGGAGGTTGCGCCGATGATCTGGACCAAGGCATTACTGATCGGCGCGGTGGTCCTGCTGCTGGCCTACCTGTTCTCGTCGCGGCGCAACGCGCAATCCCGGGCCTGGGTCAAGGTCGGCTACGTGTTCTTCGTGCTCGGCGCCATCTACGCCATCCTGCGCCCCAACGACACCACGGTGGTGGCGCACTGGCTCGGCATCGGCCGCGGCGCCGACCTGCTGTTGTACGCGCTTGTCATCGCGTTCCTGTTCACGACCATCAGCGCCTACATGCGGTTCAAGGACCTCGAACTGCGCTACGCCCAACTGGCCCGCGCGGTGGCGCTGGAGGGCGCCCGGGTCCCGGACCCCGAGCCGCCGATCCGTCAGGTCTGAACGCCCAGACTCCCCAGCATCGTGGCCAGCAGCTGGATGCGGCCATCCTCGAGCTCCGGCTGCGGCAGCACGGCGCGGATCAGCGCCGCGCCGTCGAACGTGTTGACCATGACCGCGACGATCAGCATGAGCAGTTCCGGCGGCAACTGATCGGCGCCGGGCATCTCCTGCGCGGTCTCGTAGATGTTGCGGCCGTACTCCACGAGCGCGCCCTGCAGCGTCGTCCGCAGCTTCTCGTCGGTGCGCGCCGCCACCATCAGCTCGTACATCACGGCGTTGGTGGCGTTGCCGCTGATGTCGCGCAGCGCGATCAACGCGCCCTCCAGAGCGGGCCGGTCCGAAGGGATTTCGGCGATCTGCTTACTGAACTGCTCCAGCTGCCGGCGCATGACCTCCAGCGCCGTGGCGGCCATGAAATCGCCCATGGTGGCGAAATGCTTGAACAGCGCGCCGTCGGAGACCTCGGCCCGACGCGCGATCACCGCCGCCGAGGCACGGGCGTAGCCCACCTCGACAATGGTGGCGATCGCGGCGTCGAGAAGCCGGGCCCGGGTCTCCTCCCGGCGCTGCTGTTGAGTTCTGGCCACGTCAGACCGCTTGTGCCACCGGCAGTTTCGCTCCGCGCGCCGGCAGGTAGTGGCCGGACTTCACGGTCTGCCCGTAGCCCTCGACGAATTCGCCGTCGCGGAACACCACCTGGCCACCCACACCGGTCGCCACGACGGCGGCGTCACTGCGGTTGACCATGCGGCTCAGGCCGCCGTAGAACTCCACCGAATCCTCGTGGTACGCCTCGAGTCCGGCGTCGAGGCCGGCGGGATCGATCACCACGAAGTCGGCGCGCTCACCCTGACGCAGAGTGCCGGCCTCGAGACCGAACCAGTCGGCGACCTCACCGGTGAGCCGGTGCACGGCGTGCTCGGTGGTCATGAACGGGCGGCCGGCCTTGTCGGCGTCCTGCACGCGGCGCAGCATCCGCAGCGCGTAGTTGTAGAACGCCATGTTCCGAAGGTGCGCACCGGCATCCGAGAAGCCCATGTGCACCGACGGTTCGACGGCCAGCTTGTCGAGCTGCTTGGGACGGTGGTTGGCCACGATGGTGGTCCAGCGGGTGTTGCGTTCGCCGTGCTCGACCAGGACGTCGAGGAAGGCGTCGAGCGGGTGGATGCCGCGCTCGTCGGCGATCTGGCCAAAGCTCTTGCCGATCAACGACTTATCGGGGCATTCGACGATGGTCGAGTCGTGGAAGTCGCGGTGCCACAGGGTCGGGCCCAGCACCTTCTTGTCGAACGACTTCCGGAACCGGCGCCGGTACTCCGGGTCGGCCATCAGCTTGTTGCGCTCCAGCTGGTCACGCAGATGCAGCGCCGCGGTGCCCGCACCGAACTCCTCGAAAACCGGGAGATCGATTCCGTCCGAATACAATTCGAACGGCACCGGCAGGTGCTGGAAGCGGACCTTCGAGTTCAGGACCTTGTTGGCCAGGCGGGTCACCGGGCCCAGCAGGTACACCGCGCCGGGCGACGACTTGGCGTCGGCGGCCACCAAGAGGCTCATCCGCACGCCGCGGCGACGGCCGAACCAGCCACTGCTCTCGAGGAAGAAGTTCAGTGCCTCTTGCAGTTTGGCGACGTTGGGCGCGCTCTGCAGGATGCGGCCGCGCTTGCGCAGCACCTTGATCAGGCGGCGGCGCTCCCGCCAGGTGGCGAAGGTCGACGGCAGGGCGCGGGACCGGAAGCGGTCACCGTCGAGCTTGTCGATGGCGGCGTCCATGCCGGACATGCCGAGCATGCCGGCGTCCAGGGCCGCCTCGAGCCGCGACGCCATGGTCTCGAGCTCGGCGTTGGTCGGGGTGACGTTCGGGGTCGTCGCGCGGTCCAGGCCCAGCACCGAGGTGCGCAGATCGGAGTGACCCAGCAGCGAGCTGACATTCGGGCCGAGCGGCAGCGCCTCGAGCGCCTGCACATACTCGGCGGGACCGGACCACGACCGGTTCTGCTCGAGCGCACCGACGACGAACTTGCGCGGCACTGCCTCGACGCGGCTGAACAGATCGGCGGCGTCGTCGTTCTCGGCGTAGACGGTCGACAGCGAACACATGCCCAGCAGCACCGTCGTCACGCCGTGGCGGACGGACTCCCGCAGGCCCGGATCGAGGAGCACCTCGGCGTCGTAGTGGGTGTGCACGTCGATGAAGCCCGGCGTCACCCACTTGCCCTTGGCGTCGATGACGTCGGGGCAGCCCGTCTCATCAAGTGGTTGTGCCGACACCGTCGCGACGACGCCGTCGCGGATACCCAGGTTGCGCAGTTGCGGCGTGCGGCCGGTGCCGTCGAACCACAAGCCGTCTTTGACGATCACGTCGTAGGTCATGACGTGAGACTAGGACAGAAAGTGAGTGCTTACAATCTTTTTCTGCGTAATCGCAGGTCAGGGGCGGAAGAAGTCCACCGTCCGGGCCACGCCCTCGGCCAGCGCCACCTTGGGACTCCACCCCAGCACGGCACCGGCGCGGCTGATGTCCAGGCACGATTTCCGCAGGTCACCCAGGCGCGGCGGGTGGAACTCAGGAGCGTCCGGCACGCCGACGGCCGCGGCGATCGCGGTATGCAGCTGCGCCACCGACGTCTCGACCCCGGTACCGACGTTGAACCGCTGCCCGCCGCCGGCTTCCCCGCCGGCGCGGACGAAGGCGTCCACGACGTCGTCGACGAAGACGTAGTCGCGGGTGTCGGTGCCGTCACCGAAGATCTTGGTGGGCCGCCCGGCCAGCAGCGCCTGGCTGAAGATCGCGACCACGCCGGCTTCACCGTGCGGGTCCTGGCGCGGGCCGTAGACGTTGGCGGGCGCGATGTGCGAGCAGTCCAGCCCGTACAGGTTGCGGAACATGTTGAGGTAGACCTCGCCGCACACCTTGCTGGCCGCGTACGGGGACGACGGATCGACCGGCATGTCCTCGTTGGTCGGGTAGCCCGGCGGGACGCCGTAGATCGACCCGCCCGACGAGGTGTGGACGACCTTGCGCACGCCGTTGCTGCGCGCCGCCTCGGCCAGCCGCACGGTGCCGACGACGTTGACCCCGGCGTCGAACGGCGAGTCGGTCACCGACCGTGCGACGGAGATCTGCGCGGCCAGGTGGAAGATCACCTCGGGCTGCTCTTCGGCCACGATGGCGTGCAGATCGGCGTCGACGATGTCGGCCTTCACGAACTCGAATCGCTCGTTCTGCTCGGCCTGGGCGAGGTTGTCGACCTTGCCGCTGCTCAAGTCGTCGAGCCCGACGACGTCGTGTCCTTCGGACAGGAGCCGGTCGACGAGCGTCGATCCGATGAACCCGGCAGCACCAGTGACAAGTGTTCGCACGGCGCAACCATACCGACGGTTGCTGCGTGACGCCCCGTACAGTCGACAAGAGTGAACTGGGTCGCCCGAACCGCCGCCGCGCTGGTGGCGCTGCAGCTGATACTGCGGGCGGTCCTCGCATTCGGCGGCTACTTCTACTGGGACGACCTGATCCTGATCGGCCAGGCCGGCACCCATTCCCTGCTGTCGCCGGACTTCCTCTTCAATGACCACGACGGGCACGTCATGCCCGCCGGATTCCTGCTCGCCGGGGTGCTGACGCGACTGGCGCCGCTGACGTGGTTCTGGCCGGCCGTGAGCCTGGTGGTGCTGCAACTCGTCGCGTCCGTGGCGCTGGTGCGCGCCCTGCGCGTCATCCTCGGGTGGCGGCCGGTGCTGCTGGTGCCGCTGACGTTCGCACTGTTCACGCCGCTGGGGGTGCCGGCGTTCGCCTGGTGGTCGGCGGGGCTCAACGCGCTACCGATGGCGGCGGCCATGGCCTGGGTCTGCGCCGACGCCATCCTGCTGGTCCGCACCGGAAATCCGCGGTATGTGTGGAGCGGCTGCCTGGCCTACCTGGGCGGGCTGCTGTTCTTCGAGAAGTCCGCGGTGATCCCGTTCACCGCGTTCGGGGTGTGCTGGCTGTTGATGTACGTGACGGGGGCCGGCTCGCTGAAGACGGTGTGGCGCGCCGGCCTGCGGCTGTGGCTGGGGCTGCTGACCATCACGATCGGCTGGGTCGGCGTCTACCTGCTGGTGGTCAACCAGAAGCGCTGGACGCTGGACCTGGCGATGACGTGGGAGCTGCTGGCCCGGTCCGTCACGCACGGGCTGGTGCCGACGCTGGCCGGCGGGCCGTGGGACTGGCAGCGCTGGGCGCCGGCGTCCCCGTGGGCGACGCCCGGCCCGGTAGTAATGGTCCTCGGCTGGCTGGTTCTCGCCGCCGTGGTTGCGGTGTCGCTGCTGCGGAAGCGGCGACTGGGCCCGGTGTGGCTGGCGGCCGTGGGCTACGTGGTGGCGTGCCAGGTACCGATCTATCTGATGCGGTCGTCGAAGTTCACCGCCCTCGAGCTGGCACAGACGCTGCGTTATCTGTCCGATCTCGTCGTGGTGCTGGCGCTGCTGGCCGCCGTCGCGTTCTGCGCACCCAACCGGAGTACGCGGTTCGACGACTCCCCGCGGCGCCGCGTCGTTGTCGCTTGTGCCGCAACAGCATTCGTGGCCAGCAGCCTGTACTCGTGGGCGACGTTCCTGCCCAGCTGGCGCGACAACCCGACGCGCGCCTACCTCGTCAACGCCGAGGCAGCGCTGGGCCATGCGCCCCGCGGCGTGCCACTGCTGGACCAGGAGGTCGATCCCCTGGTGCTGCAACGCGTGGCATGGCCGCAGAACCTGGCCAGCCACATGTTCGCCTTGCTGCGCGACCGCCCCGAATTCGCTTCCAGCACAACCTCTTTACAGATGTTCACCGCGACCGGCCAGCTGGTACCGGCCCAGGTGACCTGGACCCGCACGATCGCCCCGGGACCGGCACCGAACTGCGGCTACCTGGTGCAGACCGACGCGCCGGTCACCATGCCGCTCGACGGCCCGCTGCTGCCGGCCGACTGGACCGCCGAGATCAACTACCTCGCCAACAGCGACGGGTCCCTGACCATGTCCCTGCCCGAGGGCCGCGAGGCCCGGGTGCCGGTACACCCCGGCCTGAACCGGGTGTTCGTCCGGCTACCCGGCGCCGGGGCCGCGATCCAGGTGAAGGCCAACACGTCGGCGCTGTCGGTGTGCGTCGCCTCCGGGCCGGTGGGATTCCTGGCGCCCAAATAGCCGCGCAAAAAACTGTCCCCTTCCGGGACGGTGCCCACTCCTACCTGTGTCAGCAAGTCCACAAGGGCCTGTGACCACAGGAAAAGGAGAACTCCCATGACCACCACCACCGGGACCGCAAACGGCAAGCGCATCGCACTGGCCGCGCTCATCGGCACGGCTGCGCTGTACGTGGCCCCGCTGGCGCTGACGACGCCCATCGCAAGCGCAGATTCCCTGGCCGAGCGCTGCACAAAAGGCAACGGCACCTTCGCCCTCGGGACGCGGTCGGACGGGTCGATCGTCGCGAGCTGCACCACGACCAACTCGGACGGCGTCAAAACCCAGTGCTCCGAAATCAATCACAAACCGCAGGGCTGCATCACCGTGCCGCGGACGGCTGTGAAAGGCCCCCACATCCCGACCGGTGACCTCGTCCCGGTTCAGGTCGATCGCTCCTGACCCCCGTCGTCCACCACCCCGAAAAGGAATCCAGCAATGAACACGAACTCGATGATCAAGCCGACATTGGCCGCCCTGCTGAGTGCTGCCGCGCTGTACGCCGTTCCGGCGATCCTGTCCGCGCCCGGCGCCAACGCCACGGTCGGCAGCGATTGCATGGGTTCGAACCAGACCTACGAATCCAAAGTCGCGGGCGGGCACTCCTACGAGGCCTGCACGACGACCGACAAGAACGGCGACAAGACGAAGTGCTCGTACGTCGACGGAAAAGCTCAGGGCTGCATCGCCGTCCCGATGCGCAAGCCGAAGTTCAACCTGGACCCGAGCGTGTTGACGCCGGTTACGGAGACGCCGTCCGCGGGCCCGCACGTGCAGCCCGAACAGCGCCGGTAGCGCAAAAAGTTGTGGAGCCACCCAGGGGAATCGAACCCCTGACCTATTCATTACGAGTGAATTGCTCTACCGACTGAGCTAGGGTGGCGCGCCCCACCGAGGCGGGGCGGGACGAGTCTACGGGACGCGTCCGGCGCAACCAAAGTCAGTTCCGTTGTCCGGCCCGCAGAGCCTGACCCATGGTCGCCACCATGGCGTCGACGGCGAACTTCGGCTTGACGTTGGTGGCCAGTGCCTCGCGGCAGGCCAGCACCGCCTCGATGCACCGCAGCAGCTGGTCGGCGGGCACGTGAGCGGCCATCGCGGCGGCCTTGTCACTCATGTCCGGATGGTTGGCGGCGGCCACGCCCGTCGCGCCCGACGACACCAGCAGCGCATCACGGAAATAGGTGGCCAGGTCGATCAGCGCGCGGTCCAGCGCGTCGCGCGACGCCCGGGTCTGCCGCGACTTCTGCCGCTTCTCGAGGTCCTTCAGAGCGCCCGCGGCGCCCCGCAGTGCCCCCGCCGCGCCCTTACCGGTACCACCGGCGCCCAGCGCGGTCTTGAGCTCCTCGGTCTCGGCCTCGTTGCGGCCGGCCGTCAACGCGACGGCCTCGGTCTCGGCGGCCGCGACCAGCTCCTCCACGGCCGCGTACGCGCGCGCCGGCGTCGCGGCATCGCGGGCGAGGCCCAGGGCCCGCTCCCGGCGTGATCGCGCGTCCGGATCGGTCGCAAGGCGGCGCGCCCGGCCGACGTGTCCCCCGCTGACCGACGCCGCCCAGCGCGCGTCGGCCTCGGACAGCCCGTCGTTGTCCATGAGTACCTGCGCGATGGCGTCGGCCCGCGGCGTCGTCAACGCCACGTGCCGGCACCGCGACCGCAGCGTCACCGCGATGTCCTCGGGATCGACCGACGGCGCGCACAGCAGGAACACCGTCGACGGCGGCGGCTCCTCGACGACCTTCAGCAGCGCGTTGGCGGCGCCCTCGGTGAGCCGGTCGGCGTCTTCGACGACGACGATCTGCCAGCGGCCGGTGCCGGGCCGCCGGGACGCGGTCTGCACGATGGCGCGCATCTCGTCGACACCGATCGACAGCCCCTCGGGAATCACGCGCCGGACGTCGGCGTGCGTGCCCGCCATGGTCGTCGTACACGCGCGGCAGGCGCCGCACCCCGGACCGCCTTCGGCGGCCTCCGCAGTGCACTGCAGCGCCGCCGCAAAGCACACCGCGGCGATGGACCGGCCCGAACCGGGCGGCCCCGTGATCAACCACGCATGCGTCATGCTGCCGGTTGTGAGCCCGCTGTGAGCCGAATCACCCCGGGCCGCCCGCGCTGCGGCCACCAACTCGGCTTCCACGGCATCCTGGCCGACCAAACGCGAGAAAACTCCGCTCATCGCGCCCCACAGTAACCGGCGCGGACGACACGAACCTGCGCGCAGCGGCAATATCCGTCGCCCTGGCCGGATACGGTTAGCGGGTGGCCACCGATGTAGAGCGCATCGGGCGAATCAGGGGGTTCGTCCGATGGGTGGCGCGCACCCCGTGGCCGGTGTTCACGCTGAGCCTGCTGCAGGCCGACATCATCGGCGCCCTGTTCGTTCTGGGCTTCCTGCGGTTCGGTCTGCCGGCCGAAGATCGCATCCAGCTGCAGGACCTGCCGGCGGTGAACCTGGCGGTGTTCCTGGCCGTCCTGTTCGTCTCGTTCGTGGTGGCGGCCTGGCTGAGTCTGCGGCTGCTGATCCCCGTGATCCGCTGGCAACGGCGCGACACGCTGCACGGCGACGCCGACGACCCCGCATTCACCGAGCTGGCCCGCACCCGGGCGCTCAAGATGCCGTACTACCGGACGCTGATCAGCGTCGGGAACTGGTTCCTCGGCTCGGTGGTGTTCATCATCGCCAGCTGGCCGGTGGCGAGCCGCTCGGCGCCGTTCGTCGCCGTGGCCAGCGCGCTCGGCGCCACCGCCACCGCGATCATCGGCTACCTGCAGTCCGAGCGCGTGCTGCGCCCCGTCGCGGTCGCGGCGCTGCGCGACGGCGTGCCCGAGAACTTCCGGGCCCCCGGCGTCATCCAGCGCCAGGTCCTGACCTGGGTGCTGTCGACGGGCGTGCCGCTGCTGGCCATCATCGTGGCCCGGCTGGCCGGCCAGTACACGACCTTCATCGCCCAGAACGACCAGCTCAACACCCCCATCCTGCTGCTGGCGATCACCGCGCTGGCCGTCGGCCTGGCCGGCAACGTCCTGGTCGCCATGTCCATCGCCGACCCGCTGCGCCAGCTGCGCTGGGCCCTGGGTGAGGTGCAGCGCGGTAACTACAACGCGCACATGCAGATCTACGACGCCAGCGAGCTGGGCCTGCTGCAGGCCGGGTTCAACGACATGGTGCGCGACCTGTCCGAGCGGCAGCGCCTGCGCGACCTGTTCGGCCGCTACGTCGGCGAGGACGTCGCGCGCCGCGCCCTGGAGCGCGGCACCGAGCTGGGCGGCCAGGAACGCGACGTCGCGGTGCTGTTCATCGACCTGATCGGGTCGACGCAGCTGGCGTCGACGCGGCCCGCCGCCGAGGTGGTGTCGATCCTCAACGAGTTCTTCCGGATCATCGTCGACACCGTGAACCGGCACGGCGGGTTCGTCAACAAGTTCCAGGGTGACGCGGCGCTGGCCATCTTCGGCGCCCCCATCGAGCACCCGGACGCCTCCGGTGCCGCGCTGGCCGCGTCCCGTGATCTGCACGACGAACTGGTGACGGTGCTGGGCACCACGGAGTTCGGTATCGGCGTATCGGCGGGCCGCGCCATCGCCGGCCACATCGGCGCGCTGGCCCGCTTCGAGTACACCGTGATCGGCGACCCGGTGAACGAGGCCGCCCGCCTGACCGAGCTCGCCAAGCTCGAAGAGGGCCACGTGTTGGCATCGGCGATCGCGGTCAGCGGTGCGCTGGACGCCGAGGCACTGTGCTGGGACGTCGGCGAGACCGTCGAGCTGCGCGGCCGGTCCGCGCCCACACAGCTGGCGCGGCCGCTGTCGCTGGCGTCGCCGCGGCCGGCTCCCGAAACCGAAGCCGCCAGCTAGGCCGGACGCCGATCAAGCAGCGAGGTACGAGCTGCGTTGAGAAGTCCGGCAAATGTGCCTAGGCCTTCTTCGCGGCGGCCTTCTTCGCCGGCGCCTTCTTGGCGGCCGTCTTCTTCGCCGCCGTCTTCTTGGCAGCGGTCTTCTTCGCCGCCTTCTTCACCGGACCACGAGCGCGCCTGTCCGACAACAACTCCGAGGCCCGCTCGTCGGTGATCGACATGACGTCGTCGCCCTTGCGCAGGCTGGCGTTGGTCTCACCGTCGGTGACGTACGGACCGAAGCGGCCGTCCTTGATGACCATCGGCTTGCCCGACACCGGATCGGTGCCCAGCTCACGCAGCGGCGGCGTGGCAGCGCCCTGGCGCCCACGGCGTTTCGGCTCGGCGTAGATCTTCAGCGCCTCTTCGAGCGTGACGGTGAACATCTGCTCTTCGGTGGCCAGTGAGCGAGAATCGCTGCCGCGCTTGAGGTATGGGCCGTAGCGGCCGTTCTGCGCGGTGATCTCCTCGTTGCTCTCCGGATCGACACCGACGACGCGAGGCAACGACAGCAGCTTCAGCGCGTCCTCGAGCGTGACGGTCTCCAGATCCATTGAGCGCAACAGAGATCCGGTCCGCGGCTTGGGGCCGACGGGCTTCTTGGTCTTCTTCGCACCGGTGCCGGCATCCGGCTCCTCCGGCGGCGCCGGCAGCACCTCGGTGACGTACGGGCCGTAACGCCCGTCCTTGGCGACGATCTCGTGCCCGGTCTCCGGGTCGACACCGAGCACCCGGCCCTCTTGCGGTGTGGCGAAGAGCTTTTCGGCCAGCTCGAGGGTCAGCTCGTCGGGCGTCAGATCGTCATTGAGGTTGGCGCGCTGCGGTTTCAGCTCACCGGGGTTCTCCTCATCGGCGATCATGCGCTCGAGGTACGGCCCGTTGCGACCGACGCGGACGTTGATGGCTCGGCCTTCGGCGTCGTCGAACAGCTTGATGGAGTTGACTTCTCGCGCGTCGATGCCTTCGAGGTTGACGCCGACGAGCTTCTTCAGGCCACCCTCGCGGGCCACCGAGCCCTCGACGCCGTGGTCGCCGCCGAAGTAGAAGTTGGTCAGCCAGTTGGTGCGCTGCTCGTTGCCGGCGGCGATCTCGTCGAGTTCGTCCTCCATGGCGGCGGTGAAGTCGTAGTCGACCAGGCGCCCGAAGTGCTGCTCGAGCAGCCCGACGACCGCGAACGCCACCCAGGCCGGCACCAGGGCGCTGCCCTTCTTATAGATATAGCCGCGGTCCTGGATGGTCTTGATGATCGACGAGTACGTCGACGGGCGACCGATGCCCAGGTCTTCCAGCGCCTTGATCAGCGAGGCCTCGGTGTACCGGGCCGGCGGATTGGTGGTGTGCCCGTCGGCGGTGAGCTCGGCGGCATCCACGCGCTGACCCTGGGTCAGATTGGGCAGGCGGCTCTCGGCGTCGTCGGCCTCGCCCCCGGCCTGTTCGTCGAGGCTCTCGACGTAGGCCTTGAGGAAGCCGGCGAAGGTGATGGTGCGGCCGGAAGCGCTGAACACCACCTGTTCGCCCGTGCGGGCCTGGCCGGAAATACGGAGAGAAAGCGTCGTGCCGCGGGCGTCGGCCATCTGTGAGGCGACGGTGCGCTGCCAGATCAGCTCGTACAGCCGGAACTCGTCGGTGTCCAGGGCGCCGTGCAACTGGCCCGGCGTCTGGAACACGTCACCGGCGGGCCGGATGGCCTCGTGTGCCTCTTGGGCGTTCTTGACCTTGCGGGTGTACTGCCGCGGCGTCGGATGCACGTACTCGGGGCCGTACAGCTGCCCGGCCTGGGTGCGCGCGGCGTTGATCGCCGACTCCGACAACGTCGTGGAGTCGGTACGCATGTAGGTGATGTAGCCGTTCTCGTACAGCCGCTGCGCGATGCTCATGGTGCGCTCGGAGGAGAACCGCAGCTTGCGGCCGGCTTCCTGCTGCAGCGTCGAGGTCATGAACGGGGCGTAGGGCTTGCGCGTGTACGGCTTCTGCTCCACCGAGCTGACGGTCAGCGACTCGCCGCGCAGTCCGGCGGCCAGGGCGCCCGCCGCGGCCTCGTCGAGCACCAGCACCTCGTCGGGCTTCTTGACCGCGCCGAGCGAGTCGAAATCGCGGCCCGTGGCGACGCGCCGGCCGTCGACGGTGTTGAGCTTGGCGGTGAACTTGGGCGGGGACGCCTCGGGGTCGGAGACGCTGGCGTCCAGTTCCGCCGTGACGTCCCAGTAGCCGGCGCTGCGGAACGCCATACGTTCCCGCTCGCGCTGCACGATGATCCGGGTCGCGACCGACTGCACACGGCCGGCCGACAGCTTCGGCGCGACCTTCTTCCACAGCACGGGACTGACCTCGTAGCCGTAGAGCCGGTCGAGGATACGACGGGTCTCCTGCGCGTCGACCAGGGCGATGTCCAGGTCGCGCGGGTTCTCGGCGGCGGCCAGGATGGCGGGCTCGGTGATCTCATGGAACACCATGCGCCGGACCGGCACCTTGGGCTTGAGCGTCTCGAGCAGGTGCCACGCGATGGCCTCCCCCTCGCGGTCACCGTCCGTCGCGAGGTAGAGCTCGTCGACACCCTTGAGCAGGTCCTTGAGCTCGGTGACCGTGGCCTTCTTGTCGGGGCTGACGATGTAGAGCGGCTCGAAGTTGTCGTCGACGTTCACGCCGAGGCGCGCCCAGGGCTCACCTTTATATTTGGCCGGCACGTCCGCGGCGTTGCGCGGGAGGTCGCGAATGTGTCCGCGCGACGATTCGACGACATAGTTGGAGCCGAGGTAACCGGCAATCTTGCGCGCCTTGGTAGGCGACTCGACTATGACGAGTCGCCGGACCCGGCTGCCGCTACCGGCACCATCGAGGTCAGCCACCGTATCTATACGCTCCACTTCTTGGTCGGCACTAGGACACCGAATGAATGCCTAACGGTCATCCGGTTCCAAGGCAAGTCACAATTTGACACTCCGCGCGAGCCTACGCAAACCGGATGCGGCCAAAATATACGGGCTGCATCCCCTAAATCCGGGGCCATTGGAGAAACGCCTCCGTGAACCCGGGCGGCTCGCCCACGTTCTCTACCAGGCGCAACAACCTCCGACGGCCGCTGATCCGCAGGGCCGGATGGTGACCCCGCGTCCCGATCAGGGTCGGCGCGATACCGACTCGCATAAGTGCCGACGCCAACGTCGAATGGGTATCCGGTGCGTGCGGATCCAAACCCAACAGGTAGCCGTTCGGTTCCGCGGTACCCGCGGCCAGCACCCACGCGCGCAGCTCCCGGGGGCCCGGCAACCACCCGTCGGGCACGGTTTTGACCGCACCGCGCGTCCAGTCCTGCGCCATCCGGGCCAGCCGGGCGTCGGCCTCGGTGCGCACCAGCGGCGTCTTCTCGTCGGTGTGGGTGATCTCGGGCTTCAGGCCCGCCTCGGCGATCATCTCGGCCAGCGCCTCGGCCCGCCACAACGCGTCGACGACGACGGAGAGCCGGACTCTGGCTTCCCCAGCCATCACCACCTGTCCCGGCGCGGCGAGCAACCCGGTCAGGTCGGCGACCGCAGGCGGCACCGACTCGGCCGAGAAGAAGGACAGCTGACTCACCCTGCCGACAGTAGGCCAGCTCACACCAAAAGGCAGGGAGGCCGGGCGCGACCTACCCGGCGATGCGAAACGCCCCCACTTCGTCGCTGACGATGCGGGGGCGTTCGACGGAGTCTGTGAACCTCAGACGGTGCGGACGTTCAGAGCCTGCGGACCCTTGGGGCTCTGCTCGATCTCGAAGTCGACCTTCTGATTCTCCTCAAGGGTGCGGAACCCGTTGGATTGAATCTGCTTGTAGTGGACGAAGACGTCGCCTCCGCCGCCTTCCTGCTCAATGAAGCCGTAACCCTTCTCCGGGTTGAACCACTTCACAGTCCCCTGTGGCATTTGTCCTTCATTTCCTTCTGTTACTGCGGGTGCGGTCCACCGAGTCTTCCGGCGTACCGGGAACGCAGGCGACGTTCCCGGGTGCGGACACACGAACACAGAAGCTGCGACCAAGATCAGTCAACCATGTTCCACGCTGCCGCAACAGTCGCACAGCGAACTGTGGTTAACAATTCATCTTGTGACGCAGGGACAGTCGAACTTCGGCCGCACGCTGTTGTCGGCTGCGCTGGACGGCACGCCGGCCGGCGAGCAGCCGCTGCGGCACGTCGCCGACCTGCCGCCGCGACAGGCGCGCCGAATGCCCTGGCCCACTTGGGTTGGCGCCGAGGTGGCGCAGGCCTTCACCGATCGTGGTGTGGCACAGCCGTGGTCGCACCAGGTGGCCGCGGCCGAGTTGGCACATGCCGGGCGGCATGTGGTGATCGCGACGGGCACGGCGTCCGGTAAATCCCTGGCCTACCAACTGCCGATCCTGCATGCGTTGCAAACCGATGCGCACGCCCGCGCCCTGTACCTGTCCCCCACCAAGGCGCTGGGCCACGACCAGTTGCGGGCCGCGCAGTCGCTGTGCGCCACGATTCCCGGCCTCAGCAACACCGCACCGTCCGCCTACGACGGCGACAGCTCAACCGAGGCAAGGCAATTCGCCCGGGAGCGATCCCGATGGATCTTCTCGAATCCCGACATGGTGCACCTGTCCCTGCTGCGCAACCATTCCCGGTGGGCGGTGTTCCTGCGGCAGCTCGAGTACGTCGTGATCGACGAATGCCACTACTACCGCGGCATTTTCGGTTCCAATGTCGCGATGGTGCTGCGCCGGCTGCTACGGCTGTGCGACCGGTACGGGTCCGCACCCACGGTGGTGTTCGCCAGCGCGACCACGGCCGCCCCGGCGCAGACGGCGTCCGAGCTGCTCGGCCAGACCGTCACCGCCATCACCGAGGACGGCTCGCCGCACGGCGGCCGCACGGTGGCGCTGTGGGAGCCCGCGCTGCTCACCGATCTGATCGGCGAGAACGGTGCCCCGGTGCGCCGGGCCGCGGGCACCGAGGCCTCGCGCGTGATGGCCGACCTGATCGCCGAAGGCGCCCGCACCCTGACCTTCGTCCGTTCGCGCATCGGCGCCGAGTTGACGGCGCTGGGCGCGCGGGCCCGGCTGGAGAACGTCGCACCCGACCTGGCCCCGCTGGTGGCGTCGTACCGCGCGGGGTATCTCGCCGAGGACCGCCGGGCGCTGGAACATGCACTGACGGAAGGCGAATTGCGTGGCCTGGCGACCACGAACGCGCTGGAACTCGGCGTCGACATCGCCGGACTGGACGCGGTGGTGCTGGCCGGGTTCCCCGGCACGGTGGCGTCCTTCTGGCAGCAGGCCGGCCGGGCCGGACGGCGCGGTCAGAGCGCGCTGATCGTGCTGATCGCGCGCGACGACCCGCTCGACACCTATCTGGTGCACCATCCCGCCGCGCTGCTCGACAAACCCATCGAGCGGATCGTCATCGATCCCGCCAATCCCTTCGTGCTGTCCCCGCAATTACTGTGCGCGGCAACCGAACTCCCACTGACCCCGGCCGAGGTGCGGATGTGGGACGCCGAAGCGGTGGCCGAATCCCTCGTCGACGACGGCCTGCTGCGCAAGCGTCCCGCCGGCTACTTCCCGGCGCCCGGCGTGGATCCGCATCCCGCCGTGGACATCCGGGGCTCGTCCGGCGGGCAGATCGCCATCCTGGAGTCCGGAACCGGACGCATGCTGGGCAGCACCGGCGCCGGGCAGGCACCGGCCTCGGTGCATCCGGGCGCCGTCCACCTGCACCAGGGTGAGACGTTCCTGGTCGACGCACTCGACTTCGAGGCCGGCGTCGCCTTCGTGCACGCCGAGGATCCCGGGTACACCACGTCGGCCCGGGAGGTCACCGATATCAGCGTGCGCGGTACCGGAGAGATCCACCGGTTCGGGCCCGTCGCCATCGGCCTGGTCCCGGTGTCGGTGTCCAACACCGTCGTGGGCTTCCTGCGCCGGGCCATGGACGGCACCGTGCTCGATTTCGTCGACCTGGACATGCCGACCCGCACGCTGGACACCATGGCGGTCATGTGCACCATGACCCCGGAGATATTGCTGGACAAGGGGATTGATCCGCTGCGCGTACCCGGTGCACTGCACGCTGCCGAGCATGCCGCGATAGGCCTGCTGCCGCTGGTGGCCAGCTGCGACCGGGGCGACATCGGTGGGGTGTCGACCGCGGCCGGCCCCGCCCCCGGCGACTTGTCCGGCCTGCCAACGATTTTCGTGTACGACGGCTATCCGGGCGGCGCCGGGTTCGCCGACCGCGGGTTCCGGCAGCTGTCCACCTGGTGGGCCGCGACGGCCGCGGCGATCGCCGCGTGTGAGTGCCGTCACGGTTGCCCCTCCTGTGTGCAATCGCCCAAGTGCGGCAACGCGAACGATCCCCTGGACAAAGCCGGTGCTGTCCAGGTACTTCGCCTGGTAGTGGACACTTTGGCAGCCCACGGCAGGTAGGCGGCAGGCCGCAGCCGGGCAGAGCAAAGAGCGCCGAAACGGATAAACTACGACCATGACGGACGACTGGCTCCTCGTCGAGACCCTCGGCGCCGAACCTGCCGTCGTCGCGTTGGGGCAGCAAACCCAGGACATGGTTCCCATCAGCACTTTCCTGCGGCGCAACGCGAGTCTGATGGCCATCCAGTCGGCGATCGGGGAAACCGTCCGCGCGGGCCTGCCACTGACGAGCATCACACCCAAGAGCGACCGGGTGATCCGGACCGAAGTGGTGCAGATGACCGACGGCCGCATCCATGGCGTCCATGTCTGGGTCGGCGCTCCCGATGCCGACCCACCGGACCGGATGATCCCCGGTCCTCTGAAGTGGGACCTGACCAACGGCATCGCGACCGACACCATGGAGTCGCTGGCCAACAGCGGCCTCAACCCGGCGGCCGAGGCCACCCACGGCCGGGCGTTCGCCGACGACCTGCAGACCCGCAAGCTCAACCCGAACGAGGCGCGGGTCATCTCGGCCGTGCTCAAACCCGAACCGGGCCAAACCTTCACCAGCACTTGGGAAATGACCGACTTCCGGGGCCGGCCCATCAGCGTCGGATTCGCCGCGCGGGTGCTCAACGAGCCCGACGAGGACGACCGAGATCGGCTGATCTGCCGGGCCATGAACTGGCGCGGCGTGCGCGACACTTCGGCGGCCACCCCGCTCGACCGGGCGCAGCAGCTCGCGGGCGGCCCGGCCGTTCCCGGCGTGTACCGGGCCTTGGTCGATCTGAACACCTGGAAGCTCATCAAGTGGGTCGACGAGCCCTGTCCGCTCTTCGACTGGAGCGCCGACGCGACGTCCGAAACCGTGGTGCACCCCAACGAGATCGCCGAGATGGCCGTCATGACGGTCGAATTCGGCAGCGGACCGACATCGCGGGTGCTCCGGTTGCGCGCCAACGACGGCGGGTGGGTGCCGATTCACGTCACCGCGCACCGGCTCCAGGTCGCCGACGACACCTTCGCCGGCCTGCTGTCCCTGCGACTGCCCACCTACGGAGAGCTGGCGGCAGCCGGGGACCGGCTGAACGACGACGTGCCGGAATCCTGACCCAGACGAGTTCTATTCGGCGCCAGCCGGATTCGACCCGTCGAACGGCAGCAGGCGCCGCGCACCCGGCCCTTCGGCGGCGAGCGTGTCGCCGGGGTTGATGACCAGACAATGGTTGAGCGAGATACACCCGCACCCGATGCACTGGTCCATCTCGGACTGCAGCCGCTCCAATTCGAGCTGCCGTTCACGCAGTTGCGCCCGCCACCGCTTGTTGAGCCTGGTCCAGTCGCGCAATGACGGCATCCGGTCGTCGGGCAGCGTCTGAAAGTGCTCGGCCACCTCACTGAGCGGAATGCCGAGCCGCTTCGCCACCTGGATGACGGCGATGCGGCGCTCGAGGTGACGCGGGTACAACCGCGTCCCGCCCGACGTGCGTTCGGGGTGGATCAGCCCCTTTCGCTCGTAGAAGTGCAACGCGGACGCGGAGACTCCCGTCCGCTTGACGATCTCCCCGATGGTCAGGAGGTCGGTCGGACCCATACGCTTGATCTCAACCATAGTTGAGATTCTACGGTAGTGACATGGCAAGTGACACAACGACCGATCGGCCCGGGTGGGGTGACCTCTTCTTCTGCGTCCTCCTGATCGTTGTGACCATCGCGCTGCCGTCAGCCTGGCCCGGCGCGGGCCCGGCCGTGCGCGTCGCCGAGGTGCCAGCGACCGAATCGCACCGGCACCTCCACGTCGACCACCACATCCAGCCGCTGCACCGCGCAGTTACCAACCCGGCTGCCCATGGCTTCGGCAACCGCGACCGCCCGGCCACAGGACTGACTGGGTCCGGCAACCAGTGCGCCCGCGGCGGCGAGTGCGGCCAGGTCGGCCGCTGACTGGGCGCGATGCCGGCCGATCACCGCGGCGCCCACGGCGGCAGCCCCCGTCATGAGCCCGATCAGCACCACGATGAGCGCGACCGCGAACACCGTCGCCGAGCCCCGTTCGTCACGCACCAGGTTCGGGTGCCGCCACGGCCTCGGCCCCCACGGTGACGCCGGGCAGCAACGGTGCGGGAACGCGGACCCGCGCGACGATTCGCCCGCCGTCGCGTCGCACCTCAACCGAGGCCCCGTCCGGGCCGGTGCGCCGGGCCGTGTCGACGGCGGCACGGTCGTCACCGCGGGCCGCGAGACGGGCCGCTTCCCGGGCCGCGTCGATGCAGCGCACCTGCGCCGAGACCGCGCCGAGCCCACCGATACCGAGCACTGCGACCGCGATGAGTGCGGCAACCGAGAACGCCGCCTCGACCGTGACGCCACCCCGGTCATCACTTGGTGGTGAGGGCACGGGCGATGATGTTGGTCAGGGCGCTGACAATCGAGTCCCCCGTGACCACCGTGTAGAGGATGGCGCCGAACGCCGCAGCCGCCACCGTCCCGATGGCATATTCGACGGTCGACATCCCGCTCTCGTCGGTGAGCAGCATGGTCACGCGGGCCTCGAGCGCGCGAAAGCTGTTCATCTTCATGGTTTTTCCTCCCCTTGTTGCGATCAGTTGTTGCGATCAGAACACCCCGGACCGGAACACGTCACCGGCCAGGCCGGCGACCACCGGCACGATGCCGAGACAGACGAATGCCGGCAGATAACAGAGCCCGAGGGGCCCGGCGATCAACACATTGGCCCGCTCGGCGGCCGCGTCCGCCGCATCACCGGCGTCGGCCCTGGCCTGCTCGGCCAGTTCGGCGACGCCCTGCGCCATCGCGGCGCCCGACGACGCCGACCGCCGCGCCAGCCGGAGCAGTGCGATCACGTGCGGGTCCGTACCACGACTCGGCTCCGCCCAGGCCGTCGCGGGGCCGGCACCCAGTGCCAGAAGTTCGGCCGCGCGGCGCAGGACGCCCGCCAGATCAGCCGGTGCCGACGCGACCGCCGCCCCGGCCGCCGCACCGGTCGCCATGCCGGCCGAAAGGCAGGCTGCCAGCACGTCCAGGCTCGACGGCACCGCCAGCGGGTCGTCCGGCGCCGCGGTCGGCGAGAACCGGTCCGGCGGACGGGGCCGGATTCGGTACACCGCTGGGCCGGGGATCAGCAGAATCGCCACGGCGAGCAGGAGAACCGGCACCGCGCTCATCGCTGCGCCCGTGTGATGATCCGGTCCGACCACAGCAACCCGAGGCAGCACAGCACCACACCGACCGCCAGCACGGCCGCGCCCTCGCCCACCAGGAAACGCACGGGGTGCGCACCGATCAACTGCCCCAACACAATTCCGAGTGCGGGCAGCCCCGACAGCACGGCTGCCGTCGTTCGCGCACCTGCCATGCCCGCCCGGATCCGCGACGTAAAGCGTTCCCGTGCAACGACGTCACGCTCAGCGGCGCGCATCAGCGGGGCGATGGCCAGGCCGTGGTCGAGCGCCAACTGCCAGTACACGGCGAGGCGCTGCCAATGGGCCGGCAGCGCCGACGATGCCGCGACGGCGCGCAGACCGGCCGAGACGTCGGCCCCCAGCCTCGCCCGCGCCGCGACCTCCCCCAACGCCACCGCGACGGGCCCGTCCACTTCATGGGCCGCGGCATCGAACGCCGCGACCGGATGCGCCCCGGCCCGCAATTCGCCGACCAGAATGCCGAGTGCACCCTGCAGGGTCTGTGCTTCCTCGGCACGCTGCGCCGCCTGCCGCGAGCGCCGCCACCGGAGCCCGACGGTCCCGACCACCGCCGCCCCGGCCAGCAGCACCGGCAGCGGCAGGACGACGAGCGCCACGACGGCGAGCACGGCCGCCACCGACCAGAGCAACCGCGGTCGACCGCGAGAACCCGATTCCGCCAAGCGTTTTCGATGTCCCAACCGCGTTGGCCCACACGGGCCGGGCGCGACCAGCACGGCCAGCGCCAACAGCAGCGCGGGACTCACGACCGGCCCCGCGCAGCCAGCAGTTCGCTCAGCGCGGGCATGCCCGGACCGGCGCCCCGGTCGACGTGCCAGGCGGTCACGACCGTGACGGTCCCGTCCGTGGCCCGGCGCAGCACCGCGATCTCACTCAGGTGCCGGTGCCCATCGCGGGTCCGCGCGGTGTGCAGCACCACCTGGCACGCGGCCGACAGTTGCGAATGCAGCGCTGCCCGGTCCAATCCGCCGACCGCCGCCAACGCCTCCATGCGGGCGGGCACCTCGGCGGGACTGTTCGCATGCACCGTCCCGGCCCCGCCCTCGTGACCGGTGTTGAGCGCGGCGAGCAGATCCACGACTTCCGCACCGCGCACCTCGCCGACGACGATCCGGTCAGGACGCATCCGCAGCGCCTGCCGAACCAGGTCACGCACCGTCACCTCGCCCACGCCCTCGACGTTGGCGCCGCGCGCAACCAGCCGGACCAGGTGCGGATGTTGCGGCGCCAGCTCGGCGGCGTCCTCGACGCAGACGATGCGCTCCGCGGGATCGACGGCCCCGAGGAGCGCGGACAACATGGTGGTCTTCCCGGCACCGGTGCCGCCGGAGACCAGGAACGCCAGCCGCGCCGCGACGATGTCGGTGATCAGCGGGACGGCAGGCGGCGCGATGGCCCCGGATGCGACGAGTCCGGCCAGGTCCTGCGTCGCGGGCCGCAGCACCCGCAGCGAGAGGCAGGTACCTGCGGCGGCGATCGGCGGCAGCACGGCATGCAACCGCACGGTCAAGCCACCGCCGATACCGCCGAGGTGGCCGTCGACCCAGGGTTGCGAATCGTCGAGCCGGCGCCCGATCGCCAGCGCGAGCCGTTGCGCCAGGCGCTGCACCGCGTCCTCATCCGGAAATCTGATCGTGCTGCGGCGCAACCCGTTTCCGTCGTCGACCCACACCTCGTCGGGCGCGCTGACCAGCACGTCGGTGGTGCCCGGTGCCCGCAGCAGCGGTTCCAGAATCCCGGCACCGGTCAGCTCGGTCTGCAGCAGCCGCATGCCGGCCAGTACGTCGCTGTCGGCGAGTACGCCGCCGGACTCGGCGCGGATGGCCGCAGCCACCGCGTTGGGGTGCAGGGCCCCGCTCGTCTGCGCGGCCAGCCGTTCCCGGACCCGATCCACCAACGACGACGTCACGCCGCCTCCCCGGGCTGTCGGCCCAGCACCGTGAGTACGCGGCGGGCGGCCACGGCCAGCGGTGACCGGCTCCGCAGACTTCGACCGAGACCGCCCCGCTCGAGCGCGCCGTCGAGGTTGCTCTCGGCCCGCATGGCCGCCAGCAGCGGCAGCCCGAGGATCGTCGCCATCTCCACCGCGCGCAGCCCGCCGGGCGCAGGACCCCGCACCACCAGACCGACGTTCGGGTTGACGGCCGTCACCCAGTCGGCCACGACCCGGGTCGCGGCACAGGCCCGCACCTCTGCCGGCGCCACCACGACCACCAGATCGGCTGCGGCCAGCACGGTCTCGGCGGCAGCGGACGACTGCCGTGGCACGTCGCAGATGACGGTCGCGCCGGCGCGACTCCCGGCCTCGACGACCGCCGCGAGCGCCGTCGGCCTCAGTTCGACGCCGGTGCGGCCCGTCGACAGCACCACCACCCCGCGCCGGCGCGGGAGCGCATCGCGCAGCGCCGGATAACTGAGCCGTCCCCCTGCCTCCGCCAAGTCAGGCCAGCGCAGGCCGGCATCGCACTCGGCACCGAGGGCGAGATCGATACCGCCGCTCCAGGCGTCGACGTCGACGAGCAGGCACTCGCGCTCCGGTTCACCCGCAGCCTGCGCCAAGGCGATCGCGAACACCGACGCGCCGCCACCGCCACGTCCGCCGATGACGGCGACCACGGCGCCGCGGCGCCCGTCGGATTCGCCGGCCGCGGCATCCGCCAGGACACCGACCAGTCCCGACTCCTGGCCGGGCAGAGTGATGACCTCCTGTGCACCGATCACCATCGCGGCCTCGAACTCGCGGGAGCCGGGCGTATCGGTCGCGACCAAGAACACGGCGGGCCGTCGCGGCATCCCGAGCTCGCGGCAGCGCCGCGCGGCTGCGAAGTCGAGCAGCACCGCCGCGGCACCGACCCATGCCTTCCGGCCGGAGGGCTCCGCCGCGTAGACGACTCTGATGCCCGCCGCCGCGGCGATGCGGTCGATCTCGTCGCGCAGTCCGGCGTCGGCGATCAACGCCAGGGCCCCGTTCGTCGTCATGGGTCCACCGTGATCCGCGGCAGGCCACGGCACCAGAGCCCGCCCCCAGAATGTGGATGAATCGCAAACTGTGGACAACTTTATTGACGCGCTGGTGAGAATGTCGTTCCGCAACTTTTCGCGGATGGGTCACGACTGTCGACGGGCCGGGCTCGCCAAGGCTCCGCCACAAGGAGAACCGATGAATTCGCCGCTGGCGAAAATCTCGCCGAAGAGGCAACGCCTCGAAGAAAATGACCGCCCCCGAAAAAGGGACGACCCCCGCCAGGGGGGGGGAGGAGGCGGAGGTCGTCGTGGATCAGCCCCGGGGGGTCGGGCTGATGCACACCCGGCGCTGGCCGGGTAATGCCCACTATACACACGTCAACAGGGCTGTGCGCAACTGTTGATTGTCTGTGAAATGGGCGTGTCAGCACGTCAATCGCCACGATGGCCGACCCACCGGCGACCGACACGGCCGCAGCGGCGCCCACCCGGCACCGGGGTTCCGGAGCATATGCTTGGAGCCGTGACCGCATCCGATCCGGCCGCGCAGACTGCGGCCGCGCCGCGTCAGGAGGCCGGGTCGACCGGTCCGGTGCGCACCGCAGCCTTCTTCGATCTCGACAAAACGGTGATCGCCAAGTCCAGCACCCTCGCTTTTAGCAAACCTTTTTTCAACCAGGGACTGCTGAACCGGCAAGCTGTCCTCAAGTCCACCTATGCCCAGTTTCTGTTCCTGATGTCCGGTGCCGACCACGATCAGATGGACCGCATGCGGTCCTACCTGACAAACATGTGCACGGGCTGGGACGTCGAACAGGTCAAGTCGATCGTCGCCGAGACGCTGCACGACATCGTCGACCCGCTGGTCTTCGCCGAAGCCGCCAACCTGATCGCCGACCACAAGCTGTGCGGCCGCGACGTCGTGGTGGTCTCGGCATCCGGCGAGGAGATCGTCGCGCCCATCGCCCGCGAACTCGGCGCCAATCATTCGATGGCCACACGCATGGTGGTCGCCGACGGCAAGTACACGGGCGATGTCGACTTCTACTGCTTCGCCGAAGGCAAGGTCCAGGCGATCGAGGAACTCGCGGCCCGCGAGGGCTACGCACTCGAGCACTGCTACGCATACTCGGACTCCATCACCGATCTGCCGATGCTCGCGGCCGTCGGCCACCCCGCGGTGGTCAACCCGGACCGCGCGCTGCGCAAGGAGGCCGTCGCCCGCGGGTGGCCGGTGCTGACCTTCACCCGCCCGGTCTCGCTGCGGGACCGGCTGCCGGCGGCACCGTCGGGCGCCGCGGTGGCCACCACCCTGGCCGTCGGCGCGAGTGCCCTCGCGGCCGGCGCCGTGACGTACTCGCTGCTCCGTCGACTGAGCTTCTGAAAGCTACTGGCGAGTTGCTGAGGCCGCCTCAGTAACAATCACAAATCGCCGGCGATTGACCCTTGATGTGACTGCGGTCACGTAGTACAAAGGAAGCACGGAAGCCCCCGAGGCCAAGACCGAACCGGAAGAGAAGGTTCGACCTCCCGAAGAGGGCATCCCAGCACGGAATACCGGCACCCACGCGGAGCACATACCGCGACAATGGTAAAAGCGTTGTGGGCCTGCGTAATTGCGAAAAGCGAACGGCTAAGAGAACTCCTTGGGTGGGGTTGTAGCCGCAGCGCATTGCAGGGACGCCGAGGCCACCCACACAACCCGACAAGCACGCTTGGTAACCGGGGTTCCGTGCTAGCGGGCGGCGAGCCGAGTCAGATGCCCTCTGACGACGGAGCGCCGCCCGCTTTTATGTGTGCGTGTTTGCTGGCAACGGCCGCGGGCCGCCCACTACTTGGCCGAAGCCTGCGCAATCGACAGCGCCTCACGAGCTCCGGAATGCAGCGCACGACTGCTGCAGATCAACCACGCCGTCAACCCGTCAGCCGTGCCCGACGCGAAGCCCCGTGCCGCGGCACGATATTCGCCGACCTGACGCATCCAGTACATCTCGGGAACGCCGAGGCCGTGCGGGTCGAGACCACTCGACATGGTGATCAGCCGGGACACCGCGCGCGCCACCACACCGTCTGCCACCCCGAACGGAGCCAGGCTCAGGAGTTCGCCATGAGCGACGCCCGCGAGCACCGTCGCCGGCACCCGGCTCCCACCGCCCACGATCTCGCCGAGCAGCTCCAGCCGCCGGCCCACGTCGGGATCATCGGTGCGGGGCCGGCCGAGCTGGTCCGGGTCCGTCAGATCCGCGGCCGCCAGGGAGTGCAGCCGGGCGATCGCCTGCAGCGGTGCCCGCTGCCAGACGCCGACGAGCGCCGTCGCACCACCTTCGAGCGCCTCGGCCACGCGCAGCGCGCCGGCCAGCACCGCGTCGGCGCGCTCACCTTTGGCCGGCGCCTCGCCGTCCTTACTGAAACTCAGGGAGCCGCCGTCGAGCACCGACGACGCCCGGGCGGCCCGCATCGAGGCCTCGGCCGCGGTGGCGGGCCAACCGCGCAGGTTCACCTTGTGCCGGTGGGCCCTGCCGAGCGCTTCACGCGCCTCGTCTCCGGCCTCGGCCACGCCGGGGAGTTCGGCCAAAGGAGCCAGCGGGTCGGGTGCAGCCACGTCCGCACACGGTAGTGCCACCGGGTGGCCACCACCAACGTCATTGCAACCTGCCAGTGACTACGCTCACAGCCATGACACAAGACACCGCTGTGCCACAGGCTTACCCGCCGCCTGCCGAGTTCGCCGCGCAGGCCAATGCCACCGCCGCGCTGTATCAAGAGGCCGACGCCGACCGCCTGGATTTCTGGCGCCGCCAGGGCGAGCGGTTGTCCTGGGCCACCCCGTTCACCGAGGTGCTCGACTGGTCCAATGCACCCTTCGCCACGTGGTTCGGCGACGGCAAGCTCAACGTCGCCTACAACTGCGTGGACCGCCACGTCGAGGCCGGCAACGGCGACCGCGTCGCGATCCACTGGGAGGGCGAGCCTGTCGGCGACGCCCGCGACATCACCTACGCCCAGCTCAAGGACGAGGTCAGCAAGGCCGCCAACGCCCTGACCGCCCTGGGCCTGGTCGCCGGCGACCGCGTCGCCATCTACATGCCGATGGTGCCCGAGGCCATCGTGGCGATGCTGGCCTGCGCCCGGCTCGGTGTCATGCACTCGGTCGTCTTCGCCGGTTTCTCGGCCACTGCCCTGGCCGCCCGCGTCGAGGACGCCCAGGCCAAGCTGGTCATCACCACCGACGGGCAGTACCGCCGCGGCCAGGCGGCCTCGCTCAAGTCCGCGGTCGACGAAGCCGTCACCGGCCAGCCGAGCGTCGAGCACGTGCTGGTGGTCAAGCGCACCGGCATCGACGTCGACTGGACCGAGGGCCGCGACCTCTGGTGGCACGAGATCGTCGACTCGCAGTCGACCGAGCACACCCCCGAGGCCTTCGACGCCGAGCAACCGTTGTTCCTGCTGTACACCTCCGGCACCACCGGCAAGCCCAAGGGCATCGTGCACACCAGCGGCGGCTTCCTGACCCAGGCGTCCTACAGCCACCACAACGTCTTCGACATCAAGGCCGACGACGTGTACTGGTGCACCGCCGACATCGGCTGGGTCACCGGGCACACCTACATCGTCTACGGCCCGCTCTCCAACGGCGTCACGCAGGTGGTCTACGAAGGCACCCCCACCTCACCCAACGAGCACCGGCACTTCGACATCATCGAGAAGTACGGCGTCACCATCTACTACACAGCGCCGACGCTCATCCGCACCTTCATGAAGCTGGGCCACCAGATCCCCGCGGCGCACAACCTGTCGAGCCTGCGGGTGCTCGGCTCGGTCGGTGAGCCCATCAACCCCGAGGCCTGGCGCTGGTACCGCGAACACATCGGCGCGGGCACCACGCCCATCGTCGACACCTGGTGGCAGACCGAGACCGGCGCCATCATGATCTCCCCGCTACCCGGCGTGACCGCCGCCAAGCCCGGCTCGGCCATGACCCCGCTGCCCGGCATCAGCGCCAAGATCGTCGACGACGACGGCAACGAACTGGTCCCCGGCGCGGACGAGGCCGAACACGTCACCGGCTACCTGGTGCTCGACAAGCCGTGGCCGTCGATGCTGCGCGGCATCTGGGGCGACGACGAACGGTTCAAGGACACCTACTGGTCCCGCTTCGCCGAGCAGGGCTGGTACTTCGCCGGTGACGGCGCCCGCTACGACGCCGACGGCAACATCTGGGTCCTGGGCCGCATCGACGACGTCATGAACATCTCGGGCCACCGCATCTCCACCGCCGAGGTCGAGTCCGCACTCGTGGGGCACGCCGGCGTGGCCGAGGCCGCCGTCGTCGGCGCCACCGACGCCACCACGGGCCAGGCCATCTGCGCGTTCGTCATCCTCAAGGAGTCGGCGCACGGCGGTCCGGAGAACATGATCGAGGAACTGCGCGCCCAGGTGGCACGGGAGATCTCCCCCATCGCCAAACCACGCGAAATCCACGTCGTGCCCGAACTTCCCAAGACGCGTAGCGGCAAGATCATGCGCCGCCTGCTGCGCGACGTCGCCGAAGGCCGTGACCTCGGCGACACCTCAACCCTCGTCGACCCCAGCGTCTTCGAAGCCATCCGCGCCAGCAAGTAGGGCAGCCAGCAGGGCCAGGCCGGCTCAGGCGATCGGCACGTAGCCGGCGCCGGGCCGGCTCTTGGCGTCGAGGTCGGCGATCACCGCGTTGATCGACACCGTCACGGCCGGGGTGTGCAGTGGCACGTACTTGACGACGCACGTCGGCAGGTCGTCGCTGAACGCGCCGTGGATCATGCCGACCAGCTTGTTGTTCACCGTGACGGGCGCACCCGAGTCACCGGGTTGGCCACACACCTGGTCGACGATGGTGCCCGGGTCCTGTCCGGGACCCCACGTGACGCCGCAGGTGTAGCCGGTGGTGCGGCCCAGCTTGCACGCCACCTGGCCGAAGGCCGGGTCCGGGCCGATGCCGTCGATCTGGAATCCGTTGACGGTGTTGAGGGGCTGCACCTTGGCCGGGTCGAACTCGATGACGGCGTAGTCCAGCGGCTGACTGCCGGCCACCATGACGCCCAGCGTGCCGCGGTTCTCGGCGCCCTCGGCCGACACCTCGTGGCCGGGACCGCCGCAGTGCGCCGACGTGAAGCCGACCAGCTTGCCGCGGTTGTCATGACCGATCGTGGTCAGAGTGCAGAAAGTGTCACCGTCCACGACGATGCCCGAACCACCGCCCAGCGGCACCGGTGCGTCCGCGTGGGCCGGCACCCCGGCCGACGTGCCGAGCAGAGCAACGGCCGTCCCACACATCGCAGCAATCACGGGTGCCAAACGCATCGGGGCAGTGTATCCCTGGGCCGGATCGTTAAGCGGCGCCCCACGTGGCAACATATGCCAGGACTACACCGACGCCGGGAGGACGTGTTCGTGAGCAATGGCGATCGCAAGAATGGCCCCGTTCCAGCCACGGTGACCTCGATCCCGCTGGTGGATCCGCATGCGCCCAAGGCCGATCCGTCGATCGGCGATCTGGTCAAGGAAGCCACCGCGCAGATGTCGACGCTGGTGCGGGCCGAGGTCGAGCTCGCGCGCGCCGAGATCACCGCCGACGTGAAGAAGGGCCTGACCGGCAGCGTCCTGTTCATCGCCGCCCTGGTCGTGCTCTTCTACTCGACGTTCTTTTTCTTCTTCTTCCTCGGCTCGCTGCTGGAGCTGTGGCTGCCGAGCTGGGCGTCGTACCTCATCGTCTTCGCGCTCATGGTGCTGACGACGGGCGCGCTCGCGTTCCTGGGCTTCCTCAAGGTCCGCAAGATCCGCGGCCCGCGGGACACCATCGCCACGGTCAAGGAGGCCAAGGTGGCGCTGACGCCGGGGCACGACAAGCCGTCGAGTCAGATCACCGCCCGCACGGCTTCTAGCGACACCTCAGGCTGGTAGTGCCGCCACCTGATCCGTCGGTCGTCCGGATCGACGGTCCGTGGCGACACCTCCAGGTGCACGCGAACGGGATCCGCTTCCACGTCGTGGAGGCCGAGGGCTCGGAGCCCGAGGATCGGAACGCGGACGGGTCCTCCAATGCCGAGCGTCCGCTGGTGATCCTGCTGCACGGGTTCGCCTCGTTCTGGTACTCGTGGCGACATCAGTTGCGCGACCTGCGCGGCGCCCGGGTGGTCGCGGTCGACCTGCGGGGCTACGGCGGCAGTGACAAGCCACCGACCGGCTACGACGGCTGGACGCTGGCCGGGGACACCGCCGGCCTGGTGCGCGCACTGGGACACCACTCCGCCGTGCTGGTCGGACATGCCGACGGCGGCCTCGTCTGCTGGGCGACGGCGATGCTGCATCCGCGGGCGGTCCGGGGTATCGCGCTGGTCAGTTCACCGCACCCGGTGGCGCTGCGGTCCTCGACGCTGACCGACAAGGGCCAGCGCGCGGCCCTGCTGCCGGCGATGCTGCGCAATCAGGTGCCGTGGTGGCCCGAGCATGTCCTGACCCGGCGCGGCGGTGCTGCCGTCGAGCAGCTGGTGCGCAGCCGCGCCGGCGCCGCCTGGCCGGCGTCGGCGGATTTCGCCCAGACCGCCGCGCACCTGCGCACCGCGATCCAGATTCCGTCGGCCGCGCACTCGGCGCTGGAGTACCAGCGGTGGGCGGCGCGCAGTCAGGTCCGCGGCGAAGGCCGGCGCTTCATGCGCGCGATGAAACAGCGCACCGCGGTGCCGGTCCTGCATCTGCACGGCACCGCCGACCCGTACGTACTCGATGATCCGGTCCGCCGGACCCAGCGTTACGCCCCGCAGACCCGCTTCGTATCCGTCCCCGGCGCAGGGCATTTCGCGCACGAGGAGCAGCCGTCGACCGTCACCTCGGAGCTGTCGACGTTTCTGCACCAGCTACCCGGCTGAGATGCACTTCCCGGTCGGCACCGCGTCCTGGTTGTCGACCTTGGCCATCTGCTTGGCCACCTCGTCGGCGGTGAGGACGAAGCCCGTGTCGGCGTCGTCGACCGCGGCGCCGAACACCACACCGAGCACCTTGCCACTGCCGTCGATCAGCGGCCCGCCCGAATTGCCTTGGCGGACATTGCCTCTGATGGTATAGACCTCACGCGTGACTGTCGTGGAGTGGTAGATGTCCGGGCCATTGAGCTTGATGACCTCGCGGATGCGTGCCGGGGTCGCGGCGAACTCCCCGCCACCCGGGTAGCCCATGACGACCGCGCCGGTCCCGGTCTGCGCCTCCTGCATGTCGAACTTCAGGGGCGCCGCGGGCAGGTCGGGGGCGTCGAGAATCGAGATGTCGGCCTCGGGGTCGTACGACACGACCTTGGCGTCGTAGCTCTTGTCGTCGACCTGGACGGTGACGCTGTTGGAGCCGGCCACCACGTGGGCGTTGGACATCACCCGGCCGGGCGCCACCACGAAGCCGGTGCCCTCGAGCACCTTCTGGCAGCTCTGTGCGACACCGCGGATCTTCACGACGCTGCCCTTGGCCGCGGCCACCGCCGGATCGGCGACGAGTGCGGGGTCCGGCGCCGAGACGCTGACGATCGGGGTGCGGCCGAACGGCTGCAGCACCGACGGCAGGCCCGACGTGTTCAGCAGCGCCGACAGCCGCGTGGGTACGCGCTTGAGCCAGGCCGGCGCGAGGTCGTTCACTTCGGACAGCACCCGGGAGCCGTTCACCGCGGCCGCCAGGTTCGGCTGGTCGGACGACGTCAGCGGGGTGGCCAGCAGCCAGGCGGCGACCAGGACCGCGACCAGTTGCAGGGCCATGCCGACGACCGAGTCGAACCCGCGCACCACTTCGTTGCGCATGGCGCCACGGACGGCGCGGCCCAGCACCACACCGGCGATCTCGCCGACCACGACCAGGCCCAGGATCAGGAACAGGGCGATGAAGAGCTTGCTGCGGGCGCCGTCGACGTGCGCCACGACATGCGGCGCCAGCAGCACACCGGCCACCGCGCCGAGCACCACACCGAGAAAAGACAGCAGGGAGCCCAGCGCCCCGGACCGCCAGCCCGAGACGGCGGCGACGAAGGCGACGGACAGAACGGCCAGATCCAGCCATTGTGAAGGTGTCATGGTTGATCCACACGGTAGCCGCTGGACTCGCCCAGCAGCGCCATTGCCGCGTCCAGTTCCTCGACGACGTCGGTGTTCCACGGCTTGGCCCAACCTGCGACATCGAGCATCGCGGAGATCACCTGAGCGGTGAAGCCCCACACCAGCATCTGGTTGAGCAGAAATGCCGGGCCGGCGAACCGGCTGGTGTTCTCCTTGCGGTACACCATCAATCGGTTCTCGGGATTGACGAAGGCGCGCACCGGAACCCGCGCGACGATCGCGGTCTCCGCCGGGTCGACGGCGAGGACATGGCCGGGGTCGGGCGAGTACGCGAGCACCGGAACGACGTGAAAACCCGAGGGCGGGATGAACATTCGGTCCAGCTCCGCCAGTATGTGCAGCCGGGAGGCGTCGATCCCGGTCTCCTCGGTCGCCTCGCGCAGCGCGGTGCCGATGGGACCGTCGTCCCCGGGATCGGACGCGCCGCCGGGGAACGCCGCCTGCCCGGCGTGGTGGCGCAGCGTCGATGCGCGGACGGTGACCAGCAGGTCGGCGTCGGGCGGCAGGGCACCGGCGGGGGCGTCGGGCGCGCCCGAGAACAACACCAGGACGGCGGCGTCGCGTTTGGTGCCGGTCAGTGTCGCGGTGGCGCCGGCGGCGGTGATGGCCGCCAGCACGCTCTTCGGCACCCGGCGCCGGTAGGCCTGCGGCAGATCCGCCGCGTTGTCGACGAGGGGCCGCAGCCAGGCCGGGGCGGCCTGCGGGTTCAGCACATTCACCCCGACACTCCTAACTGTGGGTTCACTGCACTGGCGATCTCGTCGGCACTGGTGAACGGCCGGGGCAGGACCTGCGCCACGCTACCGTCCGGGCGCAGCAGCACGGTCGCAGGCATGACGTTCGGCACGCGCAGCGCGGCCGCGATCAGCCGCCGGCCGTCCTGCAACATCGGCAGCTTGACGCCCAGGTCGGCCAGCCGCAGCAGCCCGGCGGTCTCGTTCTCGTCCTGATGCACCGTCAGCACCGTCACCTTCGAGCCCACCCGGCGCTGGTACTCGGCCAGTGCGGGCAGTTCGTCGGCGCACGGGCCGCACCAGTAGGCCCACAAGTTCAGCACCACGGCGCGGCCGGCGACGGCCTTGGCGACGTCGACGGGCGTCCCGTCGGCCGCACAGTCGACCGTGATGCCCTGCAGCGCTTGCGGTCCGGGCCCGCCCTGCGGCGCCGGACAGGGCGGCAGGGCCGCCTTGGCCCGGGGTCCGGCCAGCGCCGCCGGGGTGTCGGCGTCGCGATGTGCGCGCACGACAGTCTGCTGACCCGCCGGCCCCGACGCGGTCCGGTCGTCACCGAGTTGCCGCCACAGCGCCACACCCAGAACGACGAAAACGGCCAGCACCACGACGGTCCAGCGGACAGACCGACTCACTCGGTGATCCCGGCCAGAGCCAGCAGATGTTCGGTTTCGGGTCCCTTGACCAATGCCGCGGCGGCCGCCAGATCCGTCGGCCCGAGGCCGTACGACGGGCAGTCGCGCGCCAGCACACACACGCCGCAGGCCGGGGTCCGGGAATGGCAAACCCGGCGCCCGTGAAAGATGACGCGGTGCGACAGCAGGGTCCATTCCTTGCGCGGGATCAGCTCGCCGACGGCGTGTTCCACCTTGACCGGGTCCTCTTCGGCGGTCCAGCGCCAACGTCGCACCAGCCGGCCGAAGTGCGTGTCGACCGTGATGCCCGGGATGTCGAAGGCGTTGCCCAGGATGACGTTCGCGGTCTTGCGTCCCACACCCGGCAGCGTGACCAGCTCGTCGAGGGTGTCGGGCACCTCGCCGTCGAAACGGGTGACCAGTTCCTGGCCCAGCCCCATGATCGACGTCGCCTTGTTGCGGTAGAAGCCGGTGGGCCGGATCAGCTCCTCGAGTTCGGTCCGGTTGGCCTGCGCATAGTCCAGCGCCGTCGGGTATTTGGCGAACAGCGCCGGCGTGGTGAGGTTCACCCTCTTATCCGTGCACTGCGCCGACAGGATCGTGGCCACCGCCAGCTCCAGCGGATTGGTGAAATCCAGCTCGCAGTAGACGTGCGGGAACGCTTGCGCCAGTTCACGATTCATTCTCCGAGCGCGACGCACCAGACCCAGGTGGGTTTCGCGGTCGTATTTTGCGGTGGATCGTCGCGCAGGCACGCCGGTAAGCGTACTGAGAGAAGTCGGTAAGGATACTTTGACCGGCGTCGTTTCGTGATCACCCTGAGACATTCGGCGTGTTTACTTCTGCGTGTGTCCTGGTTGCTCGTGGTGTGCATTCCCGGGTTGCTCATGTTGGCAACCTTCGGGTTGAGCCGCCTCGAAGCGATGCTGGATACGTCCAAGGAGACGTACACCGCGGCAGACGTCAAAGCCTTCGTCGAGAAGGTCAAGAACGCCTGGTCGGAGCAATCCGCATCCGCCGGTACGTTGCCGCACCGATCGGCACCCCGATTCGAGGAGCCGCGCGCCCTCGCGGCCCCGTCGCCGACGCGCGACAACCCGCTCGGCGCCTTCGGTGAGCCCGAGTTACCCAGCCGCGCGTATGCCCACTATGCGAGCAATCCGCAATTTCGCGAGACTCGCCAGGCGAATCGTGTGTAGCGTGGCTGGTTGCGAAACGGCTTACCACTAGACTGACTTTGTTAACCAGTTCACTGGCTAGCTTGCGCGCGTTTTTTATCACTCACCAGCCTTAGGGAGCAACGTGGACGAGATCCTGGCGAGGGCCGGAATCTTCCAGGGTGTCGAGCCCACCGCGGTATCCGCACTGACCAAACAGCTGCAGCCTGTCGACTTTCCTCGCGGACACACCGTGTTCGCCGAAGGCGAGCCCGGCGACCGCCTCTACATCATCATCTCCGGCAAGGTGAAGATCGGCCGCCGGTCGCCGGACGGCCGGGAGAACCTGCTGACGATCATGGGTCCGTCGGACATGTTCGGTGAGCTGTCGATCTTCGACCCGGGTCCCCGGACGTCGAGCGCCATCACCATCACCGAGGTGCGCGCGGTCTCGATGGACCGTGAAGCGCTGCGGGCGTGGGTCGCGGACCGCCCGGAGATCGCCGAGCAGCTGCTGCGCGTGCTCGCCCGCCGTTTGCGCCGCACCAACAACAACCTGGCCGACCTGATCTTCACCGACGTGCCCGGTCGCGTGGCCAAGCAGCTGCTGCAGCTGGCCCAGCGCTTCGGCACCCAGGAGGGCGGCGCCCTGCGCGTCACCCACGACCTGACGCAGGAAGAGATCGCCCAGCTGGTCGGCGCCTCCCGCGAAACCGTGAACAAGGCGCTCGCCGACTTCGCGCACCGCGGCTGGATCCGCCTGGAGGGCAAGAGCGTGCTGATCTCCGACTCCGAGCGGCTGGCCCGCCGAGCCCGCTAGTACTGACGAAGATGCCCCCGCACACATGGCGTGTCGGGGGCATCTTTGTCTGGTCTGGTCAAGCAGTCCGCAGGTAGTCCAACTGGGCCTGCACCGATTTCTCGGCGGCGTCCCACAGCTTCTGGTCGACGTCGGTATAGACGTGTTCGACGACCTGCCGCGCCGAGGCCTCTTCACCGAGCACTTTCAGGGCGCCGCGCACCTGGTCCAGCCGTTCCTCGCGGTGCGCGAGGTACATGGCCGTCACCTGCGACAGGTCGGCCAGATCGGGACCATGGCCGGGCAGGACGGTCCGCTGCCCGAGGCCCTGCAGCCGCCGCAGCGATTCCAGGTAGTCGCGCAAGCTGCCGTCCTCGTTGTCGATGACGGTGGTGCCGCGACCCAGCACGGTGTCCGCGGTCAGCACGGCATCGTCGACGACGAACGACAGCGAATCCGCGGTGTGCCCCGGTGTCGCCATGACCGTGATCCGCAGGCCCGCGGCGTCGATCACCTCGCCATCGGTGAGCGGCCCGCCGAGTCCTCGCAGGAACCCGCTGCCGACCGAGCGCACCACCGCACCCGTCATGCCGACGAGCTTGTCGATGCCGCCGGTGTGGTCGTCGTGCTTGTGACTGATCAGCACCAGCGGAATCTTGCCGAGTGCTGCGATGCGCTCGAGGTGCGCATCGTCGTCAGGTCCCGGGTCGACGACGACCATCTCGTCACTACCGCGCCCGCGCAGCACCCAGGTGTTGGTGCCGTCGAGCGTCATGATCCCCGGGTTGTCGCACAGCAGTACCGAGGCGGCCTCCGTGACCGGCCGCAGCACGCCATACGCGGGATGCGTCATACGACCTCGACGATCAACTCCACCTCGACCGGCGCATTCAACGGCAACTCCGAGACCCCGACGGCAGAGCGGGCGTGCGCACCGGCCGGGCCGAACACCTCGCCCATCAGTTCGGACGCGCCGTTGATCACCGCGGGCTGGCCGTTGAAGCCCGGTGCCGAGGCGACGAAACCGACGACCTTGACGATCCGCACCACCGAGTCGATACCCACCAGCGCGTGCACGGCAGCCAACGCGTTGAGGCCGCAGATCCGGGCCAGGGCCTTGCCGTCCTCGGCACTGACCTCGCCGCCGACCTTGCCCTCGGCCGGCAACTGGCCGCCCTGCATGGGCAGCTGGCCCGAGGTGTAGACGAGGTTCCCGGTACGGACGGCGGGGACGTAAGCGGCAAGGGGCTGGGCGACTTCCGGCAGCTCGATGCCGAGCTCGGCCAACCGGTCGGAGACGGTCACTTCGGCCGCTTCAGGTATGCGACGTGCTGCTCACCGCTCGGGTTGGCCAGCACCGACACCAGCTCCCACCCGTCCTGGCCCCACTGGTCCAGGATCTGCTTGGTGGCGTGGATCAGCAACGGGACGGTGGCGTACTCCCACCGGGTCGGTTCGCTCATGCCGCCGAGCTTATCGGCCGAGGGGTACCGCATGGTTAACATGCTGGGGTGACCTCCGAATCGACGGGCCGAACCCACACCGGTTGGCCCGCGCGCCTGGACCAGGCGCGCCTCCATTTCGTCACCGGCAAGGGCGGTACCGGCAAAACCACCGTCGCCGCCGCGCTGGCGCTGGCGCTGGCGGCCGGCGGCCGCAGCGTCCTGCTGGTCGAGGTCGAGGGGCGGCAGGGCATCGCGCAGCTTTTCGACGTGCCGCCGCTGCCGTACGGGGAGCAGAAGATCGCCACCGCCGAAGGCGGCGGGCAGGTGAACGCGCTGGCCATCGACACCGAGGCCGCGTTCCTGGAGTACCTGGACATGTTCTACAACCTCGGCATCGCCGGCCGTGCCATGAAGCGCATCGGCGCGGTCGAGTTCGCCACCACGATCGCTCCCGGCCTGCGTGACGTCCTGCTCACCGGCAAGATCAAAGAGGTCGTGGTCCGCAACGGCAAGACCGCCAAGGAACTCAAGGGCCAGCGCCCCTATGACGCCGTCGTGGTCGACGCCCCGCCGACGGGCCGCATCTCGCGCTTCCTCGACGTCACCAAGGCCGTCTCGGATCTCGCCAAGGGCGGGCCCGTGCATTCCCAGGCCGACGGCGTCGTGAAGCTGCTGCACTCGGAGCTCACCGCCATCCACCTGGTCACCCTGCTGGAGGCGCTGCCCGTGCAGGAGACCCTGGAAGCCATCGAAGAGCTGCGGGAGCTGGACCTGCCGATCGGCAGCGTCATCGTCAACCGCAACATCCCGGCGTACCTGTCGCAGGATGATCTGGCGAAGGCCGCCGAGGGCGTCGTCGACGCCGACGCCGTGCGCGCCGGGCTGGCCGACGCCGGAATCACGTTGTCCGACACCGACTTCGCCGGACTGCTCACCGAGACCATCCAGCACGCGACACGCATGATGGCGCGCGCCGAGAGCGCCGAGGCGCTCGACGCCCTCGAAGTGCCCCGCCTGGAACTGCCCGCTCTGCCCGACGGGGTCGACCTGGGCAGCCTGTACGAACTCGCCGAAGCACTCGAGCAGCAAGGGGTTGGCACCAAATGAGCGGCAAGCCCTTGAAGTTGGACATGCACGCGATCCTGTCGGACAAAGCGAACCGCGTCGTGGTGTGCTGCGGCGCGGGCGGCGTCGGCAAGACCACCACCGCCGCCGCGATGGCGCTGCGGGCCGCCGAGTACGGCCGCACCGTCGTGGTGCTGACCATCGACCCGGCCAAACGCCTGGCACAGGCCCTCGGCATCAAGGACCTGGGCAACACCCCGCAGCGGGTGCCGCTGGCTCCCGAGGTGCCGGGTGAGCTCTACGCGATGATGCTCGACATGCGCCGCACCTTCGACGAGATGGTGCTGCAGTACTCCGGCGAGGACCGGGCCGACGCGATTTTGGAGAACCAGTTCTACCAAACCGTCGCGACGTCGCTCTCGGGCACGCAGGAGTACATGGCGATGGAGAAGCTCGGCCAGCTGCTGGCCGAGGACAAGTGGGATCTGGTCGTCGTCGACACCCCGCCGTCGCGCAACGCGCTGGACTTCCTGGACGCGCCGAAGCGACTGGGCAACTTCATGGACAGCCGTCTGTGGCGGCTGCTGCTCGGGCCGGGCCGCGGCATCGGCCGGCTGGTCACCGGGGCCATGGGCCTGGCGATGAAGGCGCTGTCCACCGTGCTGGGTTCGCAGATGCTCTCCGACGCGGCCGGTTTCGTGCAGTCGCTCGACGCGACGTTCGGCGGGTTCCGGGAGAAGGCCGACCGCACCTACGAACTGCTCAAGCGCCCGGGTACCCGGTTCGTCGTCGTTTCAGCTGCCGAGCCCGACGCGCTGCGTGAGGCGTCGTTCTTCGTCGACCGGCTGTCGCAGGAGCAGATGCCACTGGCCGGCCTGATCCTCAACCGCACCCACCCGATGCTGTATGACCTGACCGCCGATGCGGCCGACGAGGCCGCCGGCAAGCTGGAGCAGTCCGGTCAGGACACCGATGCGCTGGCCGCGGCGACCCTGCGGATCCACGCGAACCGCACCGTGATCTCCAAGCGTGAGGTGCGGCTGCTGTCGCGGTTCACCGGGGCCAACCCGCACGTGGCGTTGGTGGGGGTGCCGTCACTGCCGTTCGAGGTGTCCGATCTCGAGGCGCTGCGGGCCATCGCCGATCAGATCACGGGCGACGTCGTCAAAGCCTGACAGACAACGGCTTTCAAATGCTTGTGCCCGGGATTTCCTAGGAAATCCCGGGCACAGCTGTATCTACGTCTGTCAGACCGCGTTGCGGTGCTTGCGCTGGGTCGCGAAGAACTCGGCCCAGGACACCACCTCGGGGTGCTGTTTGAGCAGGGCCCGGCGCTGACGCTCGGTCATGCCGCCCCACACGCCGAACTCGACCCGGTTGTCGAGGGCGTCGGCACCGCATTCGACGATCACCGGGCAATGCCGGCAGATGACCGCGGCCTTGCGCTGTGCGGCGCCGCGGACGAACAGTTCATCCGGGTCGGCCTGGCGGCACCGGGCCTGGGACACCCAGGCGATGCGGGCTTCGGCTTCAGGTTGGACCACGCCCTGTATCGCGCCGTTTCCGGCCTGGGGAGCGATTGTCGTGCGAACTACTGGCTGTGTACCTGCCACCAGCGATCCCTTCGTCACACCGTCTCCCGACGGCCGAGTCCTCCCGAGTAGGTCGCTGATGCGATCTACGCCACATTGCGGCTAGTAGTGTTACCTAGATCGCATTGTGTGTTCAAGTTAGGTGGTCAGGGGCCTATTGCGCAATGGGTCTGGGGCCGCTTTTTTGGGACGTGTGTCCAAACGTTAATTTTTGCCCGTGTCGCAGCCCCCTAGATGCCCTAAGGACGTGGTAATCGACCAGCACTCAGCTGCTGGCCACCACGGTCGCTAGGCTGTACCCCATGCCCGAGCGACCGCAGAACCGTCCGCCGACCGCGGTCACCGTCATCAAGATGACGTGGTGCGTTCTGCTCGCCAGCGTGGTGCTCGCCGCGATGATGTTCCCGCTCATCGGGGGTGTCGGCCTGATGTCCAACCGGGCATCCGACGTCGTGGCCAACGGTTCGGCCCAGCTCGTCGAAGGTGACGCACCCGCCGTGTCCACCATGGTGGACGCCAAGGGCAACCCCATCGCGTGGCTGTATTCGCAGCGCCGTTTCGAGGTGCCGAGCGATCAGATCGCCAACACCATGAAGCTGGCCATCGTCTCGATCGAGGACAAACGGTTTGCCGAGCACAACGGGGTTGACTGGAAGGGCACCCTGACGGGCCTGTCCGGCTACATGTCGGGTTCGGCCGATACCCGCGGTGGATCCACCATCGAGCAGCAGTACGTGAAGAACTACCAGCTGCTCGTGGTCGCGCAGAGTGACGCCGAACGGCGGGCCGCCATCGAGACCACCCCGGCACGCAAGCTGCGCGAAATCCGCATGGCGCTGACCCTCGACAAGACGTTCACCAAGTCCGAGATCCTGACGCGCTACCTCAACCTGGTGTCGTTCGGCAACGGCGCGTTCGGCATCCAGGATGCCGCCCAGACGTACTTCGGCATCAACGCCAACCAGCTGAACTGGCAGCAGGCCGCACTGCTCGCCGGCATGGTGCAGTCGACCAGCGGACTGGATCCGTACGTCAACCCCGACGGCGCCCTGGCACGTCGAAACCTGGTGCTGGACACCATGATCCAGAACGTCCCGCAGGAAGCCGAGGCCCTGCGCGCCGCCAAGGCCGAGCCGCTCGGCATCCTGCCGCAGCCCAACCAGCTGCCCCGCGGCTGCATCGCCGCCGGCGACCGCGCCTTCTTCTGCGACTACGTGCTCGACTACCTGTCGAAGGCCGGCATCAGCAAGGACCAGGTGGCCAAGGGCGGCTACCTGATCCGCACGACCATCGACCCGGACATCCAGAACTCGGTCAAGTCGTCGATCGACGGCATCGCGTCCCCGTCCATCGACGGCATCGCCAGCGTCATGAGCGTCATCCGTCCCGGCAAGGACAACCACCAGGTGGTGGCGATGGCCAGCAACCGGACCTACGGCCTGAACACCGCGGCCGGGGAAACCATGCAGCCACAACCATTTTCATTGGTGGGTGACGGCGCCGGCTCCATCTTCAAGCTGTTCACCACGGCGGCCGCCATGGACATGGGCATGGGCATCAACGCGCAGCTCGACGTGCCCGGCCGGTTCGAGGCCAAGGGCCTCGGCAGCGGTGGCGCCAAGGGCTGCCCCAAGGACAAGTGGTGCGTCGAGAACGACGGCCGCTACCGGGGCAGCATGAACATCACCGACGCGCTGGCGTCGTCGCCCAACACCGGCTTCGCCAAGCTGATCTCACAGATCGGCGTCCCGCGGACCGTCGACATGGCGGTCAAGCTGGGACTGCGGTCCTACGCGGCGCCGGGCACCGCCCGCCCGTACGACCCGAACAGCAACGAGAGCCTGGCCGACTTCATCAAGCGGCAGAACATCGGCTCGTTCACCCTTGGGCCGTTCGAGGTCAACGCCCTCGAACTGTCGAACGTCGCGGCCACGCTGGCGTCGGGCGGCACCTGGTGCCCGCCCAACCCGGTGGACAAGGTGTTCGACCGGCACGGCAACGAGGTCTCGGTGACCACCCAGACCTGTGAGCAGGCGGTGCCCGAGGGCCTTGCCAACACGCTGGCCAACGCGATGAACAAGGACGCCGTCAGCGGTACCGGCGCGGGCGCCGCGCAGTCGGTCGGCTGGACGTTCCCGATGTCCGGAAAGACGGGCACCACCGAGGCCCACCGGTCGTCGGCGTTCCTCGGCTTCACCAGTGCCTACGCCGCCGCCAACTACATCTACGACGACTCCACCACGCCGTCGGACCTGTGTTCCTACCCGCTGCGCCAGTGCGGCCGCGGTGACCTCTACGGCGGCCACGAGCCGGCCCGCACGTGGTTCACCGCGATGAAGCAGTTCACGCCGCCCAACGTGGTGATGCCGCCGACCGACCCGCGCTACGTCGACGGTGGGCCGGGCTCCAAGGTGCCGAGCGTCGCGGGCATGGACCTCGACCTGGCGCAGAACCGCATCAAGGAAGCCGGCTTCCAGTTGTCCGCGCAGCCGTCGTGGGTCAACAGCACCGCGCCATCGGGTCAGGTCGTCGGCACCTCGCCGTCGGGTCAGACCATCCCCGGCTCGATCATCACGATCCAGGTCAGCAACGGCATCGCGCCGCCGCCTCCGCCACCACCGCCAGTGGGGATTCCGGGCATCGACGGCCTGCCGCCGGTGCAGATCGGGTCGACGGTCGTGGAGATTCCGGGCCTGCCGCCCATCACCGTGCCGGTCCTCGGTCCCCCGCCCCCATAGGCCGGGCCGAAACCTCAGAACGACCTAAGCCAACCCTGTGGGCTTTCTAACGATGACCAGCGACAACGGGCCAATCCCCGCGCTGAGCAAGTAGGCTGCCTGCATGTCTGCCATCGCCCGCAACGCAGCCGTCACCGTCGCCGGAACCCTGGCCGCGGGCCTCGCCTACGCCTCGCTCATCGAGCGCAACGCGTTCGTGGTCCGCGAGGTCACCATGCCGGTGCTGACACCCGGATCGTCGCCGCTGCGGGTGCTGCATCTGAGTGATCTGCACATGATGCCGGCGCAGCGCCGCAAGCAGGCATGGCTGCGCGAGCTGGCCCGCTGGGAGCCCGATCTGGTGGTCAACACCGGTGACAACCTCTCGCACCCGAAGTCGGTGCCGGCGGTGGTGCAGGCGATGGGCGATCTGCTGGCGGTGCCCGGGGTGTTCGTGTTCGGCAGCAACGACTACTTCGCGCCGAAGCCGAAGAACCCCGCCAACTACCTGTTCAGCAAGCACAAGCGGATCACCGGGCGGCCGCTGCCGTGGCAGGACCTGCGCGCGGCGTTCACCGAGCGCGGCTGGCTGGACATGACGCACACCCGCCGTGAGATCGAGGTCAACGGGCAGCTCATCGCCGTCGCCGGCGTCGACGATCCGCACCTGAACCGCGACCGCTACGACACCATCGCCGGCCGGCCCAACCCGGCCGCCAACCTGTCGCTGGGCGTCACCCATGCGCCGTACACCCGCGTGCTGGACCGCTTCGCCGAGGACGGCTACCAGCTGGTGCTGGCCGGCCACACGCACGGCGGGCAGCTGTGCGTGCCGTTCTACGGCGCGCTGGTGACCAACTGCGACATCGACACCTCCCGGGTAAAGGGCCCGTCCCGCTGGGGCGCCCACACGCAGCTGCACGTGTCGGCCGGCATGGGCACCTCGCCGTACACGCCGGTGCGCTTCTGCTGCCGGCCCGAGGTGACGCTGCTGACCCTGGTGGCCGCCCCGACAGGCGGCGGGCACGCCGGTATCGGCGCCGACATGACGCAGCCGGCCGTCTCGGCGCGGTGACCGCGCCGGTGGCGGCGCGCGGCGTCGACCGCGGCTGGGTCGACAACGCCGTCCGCCTCATCGAGGCCGACGCCCGGCGCAGCGCCGACACCCATCTCCTGCGTTATCCGCTGCCCGCCGCGTGGAGCGCGAGCGTCGACGTCCAGCTGTATCTCAAGGACGAGAGCACGCACATCACCGGCAGCCTCAAGCACCGGCTGGCCCGGTCGCTGTTCCTGTACGGGTTGTGCAACGGCTGGATCGGCCCGCGCACGACGGTCATCGAGGCGTCGTCCGGATCCACCGCGGTGTCCGAGGCGTATTTCGCGGCGCTGCTGGGGCTGGAGTTCATCGCGGTGATGCCGTCGTCGACGAGCGCGGCCAAGATCGAGCTCATCGAAAACCAGGGTGGCCGTTGCCATTTCGTCGAACAGTCGTCACAGGTGTACGACGAGGCGGAGCGTCTGGCGCGCGAGACGGGCGGCCACTACCTCGACCAGTTCACCAACGCCGAGCGCGCCACCGACTGGCGGGGCAACAACAACATCGCGGAGTCGATCTTCTCGCAGCTGCGTGAAGAGGCCCACCCGATCCCGGAGTGGATCGTGGTCGGGGCGGGCACCGGCGGTACGAGCGCCACGATCGGGCGGTTCCTGCGCTACCGGCGCCATGCCACGCGGCTGTGCGTGGTGGACCCGGAGAACTCGGCGTTCTATCCGTCGTGGGCCACGGGCGACCGGGAGGTGTTCACCGGGGCGTCGTCGCGTATCGAGGGCATCGGCCGGCCGCGGGTGGAGCCGTCGTTCCTGCCGGGCGTCGTGGACGCCATGGTGTGCGTGCCGGACGCGGCCTCGGTGGCCGCGGCACGGCACGTGAGCAAGGTGCTGGGACGACGGGTGGGTCCGTCAACGGGGACGAACATCTGGGGCGCGTTCGGGCTCCTGGCCGAGATGGTGGCGCAGGGCCGTAGTGGTTCGGTGGTGACGCTGCTGGCCGACAGCGGCGACCGCTATGCCGACACCTACTTCGACGACGCGTGGGTCAACAGTCGCGGGCTCGAGTCCGCCGACGCCGTGGCGGCACTGACGGAGTTCGAGCGCTCCGGCCGCTGGGCGTGATCCTGACGGCCCAGCCAGGCCGCCCGGTAGTCAGAAGTCGCGAACAGCCACAGCGCCGCGAGACCGAAGAATCCGCAGTAGAGCAAAGCTCCCAAGCCGGTCATGTTCGTTCCTCGCTTTCTGGCGTTCGGTTGCCGTTCATCAGAGTTACCCGTTTTAACGCACGTTGCGCAAAAATCCATCCCTCGAATGGACGTGATCTTCGCCGCTAGCCCCGCCCACCAGCGGCTATCTCACCTGACGAGGGCCGTTTGGCTTCTGAGGGCACCCGTGCGATAGGCTGTCGAAGCTTCACGCGGGGTGTGGCGCAGCTTGGTAGCGCGCTTCGTTCGGGACGAAGAGGTCGTGGGTTCGAATCCCGCCACCCCGACAAGTGAGCAAGGCCCTGACCAGGGAAATCTGGTCGGGGCCTTCTTCGTTTCCGGGGTCGGTGGCCCCCACCTGCGACGTGATCACCCTCACCAGCCCCACATTGGGACATCAATGTCCCATTTTCGGCCAATCGTGCTATTTTTGACGCATGGCTGAGTTGAAATCGTTCGACACTGGCGTGCGGTCGCGCACCCGGAAGGCGATTCTCGATGCCGCCACCGCCGTCCTGGCGACCAACCCCGCGGCGTCCTTGACCGACATCGCCACCGCCGCGAACGTCGGCCGCAGCACGCTGCACCGGTACTTCCCCGAGCGCTCCGAGCTGATCCGCGCCGTCGCCCTATATGTGCACGACATGTGCAACGCCGCCATCGACAAGGCCGAGCCGGCCTGTGGTCCCCCACTCGCCGCGCTGCGCCGGGTGGTCGAATCCCAGCTGGACCTCGGACCCATCGTGCCCTTCGTCTACAACGAGCCGACCATCGTGGCTGATCCGGAGTTGTCCGCGATCCTCGATACCGGCGACGAGGCGATAGCCGAAGTGCTGGCGCGGGTTTCGGCACGACCGCAGACCAGCCCACCGGAGTGGCCGCGCCTGGTTTTCTGGGCCCTGCTCGACGCCGGATATGAGGCACTGCGCCGGAACATCGCGCCGCGGGTCGAGATCGTCGACGCCATCATGGCCAGCCTGACGGCCGGCACCATCACCCCGGATCAAACCTGATCCACCTGAATTTGTTTCACCGCAACATATTTCATGCTGACTTCGGCTTGGACAGCCGCCGCATGAACAGTTAAGGAGCTCTCATGTCCACCAGTCTCGTCACCAAAGAGGTGACGAACCGGACCCCACAACGTCATTGGTGGGCGCTGGCAGTGCTGATGCTGCCCGTGCTGCTCGTCTCCATCGACAACACGGTGCTGGCTTTCGCGCTGCCCCGCATCGCCGAGGACTTCCGCCCGTCGGCCGCCACCCAGTTGTGGCTCGTCGACATCTATTCGCTCGTGCTGGCAACGCTTTTGGTGACCATGGGCAGCCTCGGTGACCGGTTCGGCCGGCGCCGGCTGTTGCTCATCGGCGCCGTCGGGTTCGCCGTCATCTCGGCTGCCGCGGCGTTCGCGCCCAGCGCCGGCTTCCTGGTGGCCGCGCGTGCCGCACTCGCCGTGTTCGGCGCCATGCTGATGCCGTCGACGCTGTCGCTGATCCGCAACATCTTCACCGAGGCCACATCGCGCCGCCTCGCGATCGCCATCTGGGCGTCGTGCTTCGCGGCCGGCTCGGCCCTCGGCCCGATCGTCGGCGGCCTGCTGCTGCAGCACTTCCACTGGGGCGCGGTCTTCATGATCGCCGTGCCGATCCTGCTGCCGCTGCTCGTGTTGGCGCCCAAGCTGGTGCGGGAATCGCGGGACCCGAACCCGGGCCCGGTCGACGCGCTGAGCGTGCTGCTGTCACTGGTGGCCATGCTGCCGATCGTGTGGGCGATCAAGACCTCCGCACACGACGGTATCTCGGCGGTGACGCTGGCGGCCGTCGCCGTGGGCGTCGCTGCGGGCGTCTGGTTCGTGCGTCGGCAGAACAGCAGTGCCACACCGATTCTCGACATGCGGCTGTTCCGGAACGGCCCGTTCACGGCGTCGATCCTGGCGAACTTCCTGTCGATGGTGGGCCTCATCGGGTTCCTGTTCTTCGTGTCGCAGCACCTGCAGCTGGTGCTCGGGCTGGCCCCGCTGACCGCCGCGCTGGTCATGTTGCCGGGAGCGGCGGCCTCGACCATCGCGGGCATCGCCGTGGTGCGGCTGACCAAGCGGTTCGCGCCGCAGACGCTGATGGTCACCGGTCTGCTGCTGGTGGCCGCCGGCTTCCTGCTCATCGTGCTGTTCCGTCACGACCTGACGATGGTCGGCGTCATCGCGTCGTTCACCGTGCTGGAGCTGGGTGTCGGTGTGTCGCAGACGATCTCGAACGACACCATCGTGGCGTCGGTGCCGTCGGAGAAGGCCGGCGCGGCGTCCGCGGTGTCAGAGACCGCCTACGAGCTGGGCGCGGTGATCGGCACTGCCGGACTGGGCACCATGTTCACCGCGTTCTACCGCGCGAACGTCGAACTGCCGGGCGCCCTGTCGCCCGCCCAGTCGGCCGACGCCGGCGAGAGCATCGGCGGCGCCATCTCGGTGGCTCGGACCCTGCCGACCGAGCTCGGCAACCACCTGATGGAGTCGGCGCGCGTCGCCTTCGATTCGGGGATCGGCGCCACTGCGGCGACAGCCGCGACGCTGGTTCTGATCGCCGCGGCAATCGTGGCCGCCGCCTTCCGCGGCCGGCAGTAGACGCTGAATGCACTGTGGCCCCATCGCCTTTCGGCGGTGGGGCCACAGTCGCGTAGTGAGTTACTTGCTACCGGAATCGCCCTTGGACGCCTTGGGCGCCTTCGGGGCCTTCGGTGCCTTGGTGGCACCCTTGATGGCGCCTGCGATCGACTTCGCGACCTTGGACACGGGGTTCTGCGCCTTCTTGGTCTTGGGCGCGGTGTCCTTGGGCGTCGTCACGGTGTCGGCATCCGTGGTGGCACCCTTGGTGTCCGTCGCCTTGGTGTCGGCATCCTTGGTCGCACCCTTGGCGTCGGCGTCCTTCGCGTCGGCGGCCTTGGTGTCAGCGGCCTTGGTGTCAGCGGCCTTGGTATCGGCAGCCTTGGTATCCGCGGCCTTGACGTCGGCGTCCTTCGCCGCGTCGGTCGCCGGGGCGGTCTCGGTCGAAGTTGCCGCCGCCGCCTTCTTCGTCGTCGTCGCCGTGTCAGCCGCTCCCGCGGCGGAGGACTCCGTGGCCGTCTTCGAGGTCTCGGCTGCCGGCGCCGCCGCCAGGGCGGCAGTTGTCGTTGCGGCAACGGGGACGGTGACGCCGCCCGGTGCGTTCGGGTTGACGTTCAGCGCCGTGATGATCCGGTTGACGATGTACGGGACGGTGCCGGTCTCAAAATCGGTGACATTCTTCTGAATGTTCTGCACGAGGCTCACCACATTGTTGAGCACGCCGTTGTAGATGGTGCCCGGATTGAGGGTCAGCACCGACTGCAGAATGCCCGTCACGCTCTTGACCACCTGCTGCACCACCGGCGTGGTTCCGAGGCACGAGCCGCAGCCGATGCCGACGGTCGAGATGGCCAGGCCGGCGACCAGAGCGGTGACCGAATCCAGCACCGCGGGCACCATGGCCTCCGCCACGGCCAACGGTTGCTGCAGGATGTTCTGCACCGGCCCGTTGATGCCCGTGATCAACTGCAGACCGCCGGGAAGCAGCCCGCCCACCAGCGAGTCGATGGCGCCGTTGACGTTGAGCGTGCCGAGGTTCCCCAGCACGTTGGCGAGGGTTCCCGGCAACGCGCCACCGAGGGTGAACGTCGCGCCGGTGATGTTGCCGATCAACTGCATGCCCTGCTGCACGCCGTAGTTCGCATCGAGCACCACCTGGCGCACCAGCGGGTTCACGCTGGTCTCCACCATGTAGCTGGTTTGCCCGACGGTCTCGGCGAGCGCGTTGTAGATGTTGCCCAGCGCCACGATCGGGTTGACCAATGCCGTCAGATGCACATCGGAAACCTGCACGTGCGAAACCGCAGGCAAGTGAGTTTCGGTCTGCGGCACCACCGGCGCCACAGCAATCACGCTCGCTCCTGCGAGGGCAATGCCCGCAGTGACATACGGCTTCATTGTGAGCTGCATTTGAGTCCTCCCAGTTATCGCGACACCCGTGTGGCGCAGAAATTTACCCCTAGTAGATAGGCATTTTTAACGAACCTACACATTTCCCAGCTAACCAAAATCGACCCGTCAGGAAATTGTCAATTCCGTTAGATTGCTGCCCTGACGAGCAAGTTAGCTGCGCTACCGAAACAGCAAATTGGTCGGGGTGAACCGCCCAAATCGCGACTCGGGCTGTTCATCGCATGACGAGACCCACGTCACACCACGGATTGAGTGGCTTACAAAACACACTGCAAATGGAAAGCGTCGAAAAATTGCAGTTTCAGCAAATTACGCTACGCATAACTTGCGCGCGCGTCAGTCGTAGCCGCGGACGGCGCACGCGGAGCGCACTCCACCGGCCGCGCGTCCACATGGTGAGACGGTGCGTCGGGCCGGACGCGACTGCGGAATTCACGCCGTCGCAGTTTGCCGACGCCGGGCGATCCCGCCGGCCACGGACGTCGCCACGACGGTCAGCAGCGCGCCGAGAATCAGCGCCGACGGCTCGCCCGGACTCAGCAGCTGCTGTTGCGTGCCCAGCGTGGCGGCGGCCACCGGCACGCCCAATTGCGCAGCCGCCAGCACCCCGAGCGACAGCGGCTGGCCGAGGAGCCGGCCGCTGAGGTGCGCGAGCACCGCTCCCACGCCCAGTGCCACACCCAACCCGATCAAGACCGGATGCTCACCCAGCTCCCGTACCTGCAAAGAGGCGCCGAGCCAGACGAAGAACAACGGCGCGAAGAACCCCTCGGTGATGCCGAACAGCTGGCGCGCCAGTCGACGTGGCTCGCCGATCGCCGAAAGGCAAAGGCCCAGCGCAAAACCCGCGAGCATGATCGACACGTGCGTCGACTTCGCCAGCGCCGCCAACCCGAACAGCACGATCAGGCTGATCCGCAGCTCGAGCGCCAGGTGCCGACTGTGCGAGTACTTGTGCATCCGCTTGAGCCACCCACGCTTGGCCTCATACCGCAGGAAGAAGTACAGGAGGACCGTGCATGCGGCGATTGCCAGGACTCCGACCGCCGCGCGCGGGGCGCCCGCCGGATTGATGACCAACGGCAACAGGACGATCGACGCGGCGTCGGCAATCGCGATCTGGGCGGTGACCGACAGCACCGGCGGTCCCGTCAGCCCCAGCGACTGGATGACCGGCAGCGCGAGCGCCGCCGAGGACGACGCCATGAGGACTGCGTACAACGGGGCGTGGCCCGTGCCGAACAGTTGCGCGACGACCACGCCCAACACCGCGGCGAACGCGCCCACCACGACCGCCCGCAAGAGCGCTCTGGGCAGGTCGCCCCGTAATGATCTGTCGCGCACCGGCACATGGGTCCCGACGATGAACATCACCAGTGCAAAGCCGATGTCCGCCAGCAGCATGAACGTCGGGTTGTCCGCGTCGACGATGCCGAAACCGGTGCGCCCCACGACGATTCCGGCAGCGAGTTCGCCGACGATCAAGGGCACCCGAAGCTTCGGCACCGCCGCCAGCAAGGGCCCCACGAGGCCGATGACGGCCACCAACGCGAGGGCATGAAATCCGAAGTCGCCCGCCATCGCCACACCCTAAACGCGGAGGCTCCGGTCGGCGCGTGACGCAGCCAACTCTCAGCAGACTGTTGCGCACCGATAGTTTCCGATATATCGTTAATGCATCGGAGGCGCATCGAGCGCCTCCCGCCGAAAGAGAGAACACATCTATGGAAACCCCATTCACCCCACCCGGCCGCCCGTTCGACGGCGGCCCCTTCAATCGCCCCTCCCACGGAGGTGGCTTCGGCTTCACTCCCGGCGACCGCGCACCGTTCATCGGCCCCGCCGACCGGCGCGTTCGGCATGACGAACGCCGCGCAGCCCGTCGCGAGATGCGCGAACAGTTCCGCGACCACGTGCGGGATCACCGCGGCGAAGGCGGCTTCGGCTTCGGGCCGGGCTTCGGCCCTGGTTTCGGTTTCGGACCTGGCTTCGGCCCCGGCTTCGGCGCCGGCCCGTTCGGACCGGGCGGCCCCCGCGGGCGCCGTCACGGTGGCCGCGGACGTGCCAGTGGTCGCAGCCGGCGCGGCGATGTCCGGGCCGCGATCCTCAAGCTGCTCACCGAGCGGCCGATGCACGGCTACGAGATGACGCAGGAGATCGCCGCGCGCAGCGACGGTCTGTGGAAGCCCAGCCCGGGCTCGATCTACCCGACCCTGCAACTGCTGGAGGACGAGGGTCTGATCAAGCCCGCCGAAAGTCATGGCAGCAAAAAGACTTTCGAGCTGACCGAGGACGGCCGCACCGCCGCCGACGCCATCGAGACCGCCCCGTGGGAAGAGATCGCCGAAGGCGCCGACCCGGCCGCCTTGAACCTGCGCAACGCGCTCGGGCAGTTGTTCGGCGCCGTCGCACAGTCGGTGCACTCGGCGAATGCCGAACAGCAGCAACGCATCCTGGACATCGTGAACAACGCCCGCCGCGAGATCTACCAGATTCTCGGCGAGTCCGACTAGCGTTAGCCTGGCTGCATGACGACGTACGCGCTCGGTCGGTACCAGGTCCACCGGATCGGATTCGGGGCCATGCAGCTGCCCGGGCCCGGCGTTTTCGGCCCACCACGTGACCACGACCAGGCGCTCGCCGTGTTGCGACGCGCGGTGGAACTCGGCGTCAACCACATCGACACCGCGCAATACTACGGCCCGGACGTGGCCAACCAGCTGATCCGCGAGGCCCTGCATCCCTATCCGCAGGGCCTCGCGCTGGTCAGCAAGGTCGGTGCCCGCCGCGACGAGACCGGCGGCTGGCTGCCGGCACAGCAGCCCGATGAACTGCGGACCGCGATCGAGCAGAACCTGGAAACCCTCGGCACCGACCGGCTCGCGGCGGTGAACCTGCGGGTGATGGGCGCCGACGGCGATCCCAGTGCGCCCGGCGATGTCGACCGGGACCTGTTCGACCGCCAGCTCACGGCCATGATCGCCGCCCGCGACGAGGGCCTGATCGACGGCATCGGCCTCAGCAGCATCTCCCTCGAGCATCTCGAGATCGCGCTGCAGCGCACCGACATCGCGTGCGTGCAGAACGCCTACAACCTCCTCGATCGATCCTCGCAGCCGGTGCTGGACGCCTGCACCGCACGCGGCATCGCGTTCGTCCCGTTCTTCCCGCTGGGATCGGCGTTCAATCCGGAGAACCCGGTGCTCGGCCACCCCGAAATCCGCAAGACGGCAAGCGAACTCGGCCGGACGCCCGCGCAGGTCGCGTTGGCCTGGACCCTGGCCGCGGCACCCAACATGCTGCTCATCCCCGGCACGTCGTCGGTCGCGCATCTCGAGGAGAACCGCGCGGTGGCCGACATCGAGGTACCCGCCACGTTGACCGAGGCCCTCGGATGAGCGCCGACATCGATCGCATGCCGCGCGGCGGCCCGCGGGCGTCATGCCTCGATCGCGCGCTGCAGACCGATCAACCCGAATACCTCGACCGCGACGACATCGCCCCCGCGATCAAGCGCAGCGTGGTGCGCGCGCTGGAGCTCACCGGCAATTGGTTCGGTCTCCACGAGCGCTTCGCCTACATCGTCATGGACGAAGTCGCCGAGGTTCCCGATCCCCGCATCCTCGAGCTGGGGGCGGGCCATGGGGGTCTGTCGAAGAAGGTGCTGGAGATGCACCCCACGGCGACCCTCACGGTCACCGACCTCGAGCCGGACTCGGTCGCGGCCATCACCGCCGGTGACCTGGGTTCCGATCCGCGGGTGACGGTGCGCGGCATGGACGCGACGGCCATCGACGCGGCCGACAGTGCTTATGCCCTGGCCGTTTTCGCGTTGTCGTTCCACCATCTTCCGCCGTCTGCCGCTGTCCAGGTGCTCGCCGAGGGCACCCGGGTGGCGGACAAGCTGCTCATCATCGACCTGCCCCGGCCACCGTCGCCATTGCACCTGATGCGGCTGGCGGCCATGCTGCCGCTGGCCCCGTTCGTGCCGTTCGTGCACGACGGCGTCATCAGCTCGCTGCGGGCCTACAGTCCGTCCGCACTGCGGGCATTGGCCGACGCAGCGGGCGTCGACATCGAACTGCGCAGCGGCCTGTACTCGCCGCAAATTGCCATCGCCACCCGGCGGCCGCCCGCGTAGGTTGGACGCATGACCGACTCGTCGAACGAAGTGATGGATTGGGACAGCGTCTACCGGCAGGAGGGCGGTTTCGACGGTCCGCCGCCGTGGAGCATCGGCGAGCCGCAGCCTGAACTGGCCGCGCTGATCGACGCCGGTCAGGTCACCGGTGACGTCCTCGACGCGGGCTGTGGCCACGCAGAGCTGGCCCTCGCGCTGGCCGCCGCGGGCCACAACGTCGTGGGCATCGAACTCTCCCCCACCGCGGTTGCCGCCGCGAAACAGGCTGCCGCGGAACGGAATCTGACCAACGCGACATTCGTCGAAGACGACATCACCTCGTTCACCGGATTCGACGGACGATTCGACACCATCATGGACTCGACGTTGTTCCACTCGATTCCGGTCGAGGCCCGCGACGCCTACCAGCAGGCGGTGTTCCGCGCTGCCGCGCCGGGCGCCAAGTACTTCATCCTGGTGTTCGCCAAGGGCGCGTTCCCGGCCGAGGCCGAGATGAAGCCCAACGAGGTCACCGAGGACGAGCTGCGTGAAGCCGTCGGCAAGTACTGGGCCATCGACGAAATCCGGCCGGCCTTCATCCACGCCGGTATGGTCGCGCCGCCATCGGTGCCGGGGCAGCCGCCGCTCGAGATGCCGCCGCACGCGCTCGACGAGAAGGGCCGGCTGAAGATGCCGGCGTTCCTGCTCACGGCACACAAGGCCTGACGGTCAGGTCGACGCGGCAGTCAGCGCACCGGCGAAGGACTCCAGTTCGTCGCCGGTGACGTCGACATGCGGCGAGACCCGCAGCACCGGGATCTTCATCTCGAACGGCGCCCGCTCGATACCGGCCACGGTCGTGACGACATGGTGCTCGGTAATCAGCTTGGTGCGTACCGAGTTCGGGTCGGCGCCGCGCGTCGGCTCCAGCGTGGTGATGGCCGTCGGCTCGTCGACGTCCTCGACCACGCGCCACCCGGGCAGTCCGGCCAGCGCGGTGCGGGTCAGACGCCCCACCTCGGCCAGTCGGGCCCGCACCAGTTCCGGCCCGGCCACCAGATGTTCTTCGAGGGCCTTCGAAAAGGCCACGCGCGCAGCCACATTGGCCTCACCGAGGTCAAGCCGTTTCAGCACCGGTAGCGGCGTCCCCCATTCCGGCAGCGGGATGCGCGGCCGAAGCCGGTGCGACACAGACGAACTGATGGCCAGCACGCCGACCCCGCGCGGCCCGGCCAGCCATTTCCGCGACGACGCGTAGATGACGTCGGGAGCCACCGCACAGTCCAGATGGCCCAGCGCCTGTGCGGCGTCCACCGCCACCGGCACCCCGATCGCATGGCACGCCGCCACGAACTCGGACAACGGCTGGGCCACCCCACGGTGACTGCCGAGCGCCGTCAAATGGGCCAGCGCCGGCGGGTCACCTTGCATCAGCGCGACCGCCACCTCGACGTCGAGGCGGCCCTGACCGTCAACCGGCAGCTCCCGGACGGTGAATCCATTGGCTTCCATCACCACCAGATTGGGGCCGTATTCGCCTGGCAGGCAGGCGATGGTCTTGTCGCCGTCCCAACTGCTGAGCAGGAGGTTGAGCGCGTTGTTGGAACCCGTGGTGAACACCACGTCGCCGGCGGCCATCCCGGTCAGCGCGGCCACGGCCGCCCGTCCGCCCTCCAACACGGGTTCCGCGGATTCTGCGGCGACATAGCCGCCGACCTGAGCTTCCAGCCGGGCATGCTGGGCCGCGGCGTCGATGACGGCGAAGCTCTGCCGCGAGCACGCGGCGTTGTCGAGATGCAGGCCCGCCGGTGTGGGCCGGGCTGCGCGCCACAGGCGCGCGACGGCGGAATCGGCCCCGGTCACGTCCGCAGGTCCGGCTTGACCGCCAGTGACAGCCCGAAATCCCCGGCGGGGTCGGTCCACCAGTCGGTCTGCCGGAGTCCGGCAGCCGCCAACTCGGCCGCGACGCCCTCGGGGCGGAACTTGCACGACACCTCGGTCAACATCTCCTCACCCGCCTCGAACTCCACCGACAGATCCAGCTCACGTATCTGAACCTGTTGCGCGGCAACAGACCTCAGCCACATCTCGATACGCTCGTGCTCGGTGTTCCATCGTGCCACATGTTCGAAGCGGTCGAGATCGAAATCCGCATCCAGCTCCCGGTTCACCACCGCCAGGACGTTGCGGTTGAACCGCGCGGTGACCCCGGCGCTGTCGTCGTAGGCGGCCACCAACCGGGCGGTGTCCTTCACCAGGTCGGTGCCGAGCAGCAGCGTGTCGCCCGGCCGCATCGCCGCGGCCAGGCTCTCGAGGAACTCCGCCCGCGGGCCGGCCGTCAGGTTGCCGATCGTCGACCCGAGGAACACGATGAGCCGACGGCCCACCACGGGCAGTTCGCCCAGATGCTGCTCGAAATCACCTCGCACGCCGCTGATCTCGACACCCTCGTACTCGTCGGACAGCTGCGTGAGCGCGGCGCTGAGTACGTTCTCGTCGACGTCGAACGCCACGAACCGGCGCAGCGCCGCGGCGTCCCGGAACGCGTCGAGCAGGATGCGCGTCTTCTCCGACGTGCCGCTGCCGAGCTCGACGAGGGTGTCCGCGCCGGAGGCCGCCACAATGGCGGCCGCCGCCTCATGCAGGATGTGCGCCTCGGTGCGTGTCGGGTAGTACTCGGGCAGGCGGGTGATCTGATCGAACAGGTCACTGCCGACGGCATCGTAGAACCACTTGGGCGGCAACGATTTCGGCGACTGCGACAGGCCGTCCCGGACATCACGCCGCAACGCACGGGGCGCCCAGTCGGCGGCGAGATGGTTGGTCAGCAGCGGTGCCGTCTTGCTCGGTGTCATCGTGGGTCCTCTTCTTCAGGTCAACGGCGTCATCGCTACGCCGGCGGCCGTCACCTCGACGAGGTGACGGTCTGGGATGTCCTGCCAGTCGGGGTGGTCGTCGTAGGGCTCGCTGGCCAGCACGACCCCGTCGGGCCGGCGCAGTATCGACAACGTGTCGCCCCACACGGTGGCCAGCATCCGGGAACCATTGGCCGCCAGGATGTTCAGCCGCGCCGCCGGATCGGACTCCCCGACCCGGCGCACGGTGTCGCCCAGGCTGTCCAGTCCCTCGGCGAAGATGTGCGCGGCCAGGATCGCGCTGTCGACCGTCGATTCCGCGGTCCGCGACACCGGCAGCACTGCCCGGTCGACGATGCCGTTGTGCGACAACAGCCACTCGCCGTCGGTGAACGGCGCCGACGCCGACGGCTCGATGGGCATCCCGACGGTGGCCGAGCGGACGGCGGCCACCACACACGCACTGCGCAGCGCCGGCGCCACCGATGCCAGCGACGCATCGCCCCACAACGGCGCGGCGCTGCGCCAGCGCCGCGGTGTCGCGCCGTCGAAGAAGCCGACACCCCAGCCGTCGGCATTGAGCAACCCGTGCTTCTGCCGTCGGGGTGAATAGGACTGCACCAGAAGCCCGTTCGCCGGTTCCAGGATCAGTGACGACACCGAGACGGGGTTGCCGAGCCAGCCCAGATGACGACACATCAGCCGCGCACCTCGTCAACCGACCAGGCCAGCCGCACGCCGGAGAAGATCTGACGACGGATCGGGTGGTCCCAGTTGCGGAAGCTGGGCCGCAGGATGTCGCCGGCCACGGCCCAGGAACCGCCGCGCAGCACCCGGTAGTCACCGCTGCCGGTGCCCTCGAAGAAAGGCTGCGAATAGCGGTCGTAGACCATCGGCGTGAAACCCGGCCACGGGCGCAGCGGTGACGTGGTCCACTCCCAGACATCGCCGAGCAGCTGCTCGACACCGTAGGCCGAAGCACCCTCCGGGTAGGCCCCCGCGGGCGCGGGACGCAGCGCGTCGCCGCCGAGATTGGCGAGGTGCGCATCGGGTTCGGCGGCGCCCCAAGGGAATCGGCGACGTTGTCCGGTCGCGGGATCCCACGCGCAGGCCTTCTCCCACTCCACCTCGGTGGGTAGCCGGGCCCCGGCCCAGGCGGCGTAGGCCTCGGCTTCGTAGAAGCTGACGTGCTGCACGGGCTCGTCGGGCGGCAGCTCCTCGACATGCCCGAACCGGACCCGCGTGGTGCCGTCGGCGTTCCAGAACTGCGGCGCCACCAGACCCGCCTGCTGCCGATGCGCCCAGCCGGCCGCCGACCACCAGCGGCTCTGCCGATAGCCACCGTCGGCGATGAACTCGCGCCATTCGGCGTTGGTGACGGGCACCCGACCGATCCGGAACGACGGCACGTCGACGACGTGCGCCGGGCCTTCGTTGTCGAGCGCGAAAGGTTCGTCGGCCGCGTCGACACCGAGTACGAACGGACCGCCGGGCACCAGCACCGAGGTGCCGGCGACCCCATCCCGCCCCTGCGGCAGGACGGCACCCGGCCCCAACAGTGGCGGGCCGCTGCGCAGGTTCAGGGCCTGCAGCATGGTCTCGTCGTGCTGGTTCTCGTGGCTGATCACCAGGGCGAACGGAAACTGGGCAGCGGCCTCGTCCGGCGCCCGGTCAAGGGCGTCAAGGGCTTTGGACCGGATGGTGCGGCAGAAGGCGCGTGCGTCGGTCGGCGGCAACAGCGGCAACGACACCCGGCTGGCGCGCGAATGCACGAACGCGTCATACAGACCGTCCACGTCGGGCGGCAGCAGGCCGGGACGGTTCAGGTCGCCGCCGCGCAGCAGCCACAGTTCTTCCTGCTGACCGATGTGCGCGAGGTCCCACACCAGCGGACTCATCAGCGGGTCGTACTGACGCAGCAGTTCGGCGTCGTCGAACTCGACGAGCGCCAGAGTCCGGTCCCGGGCCCTGGTCAGCCCTCGGGCCAACAGCTCGCGCGTACTCACACCCCACCTTTCAGCCGGTCATCACATGCCAACCCGGTGATGGCCGAATCGATTCCGTGTGCGACGACCCGGTCCGCGAAGTCATCGGCCGCGCTGCGCCCTTGCCGCACCTGCCGCAGCAGCCGGTCCATCGAGTCCGCCACATCGGCCGGCGCGACCTCGGCGGCCGCTTCCACACATCGCACCGCGGCCGCCTGCAGCCGCGTATCGGCCAGGCCCACCCGCGCTGCCTGATCCCATGCGGTGGCAACCGATTCCGTTGCTTCCCAAGCGATCTGCGACAGCCCGGCGTCGTCCAGCAGCGTCACCAGGGTGAACACGACAGCCGGCCACAGGTCGTCGGACACGGCGTCGAGGTAGCGGATCTCCAGCCAGCGCCGCGGCCGAACCGGCGGGAACAGCGTCGTCAGGTGGTAGTCGAGGTCGGCCTCGGTCGGCCGGCGCCCACCGAGCAGCGTGCGCCCGTCCGCCCAGTCGGCGAACGGCACCCATTCGGTGACCGCTTCGGCCTCCGGCGTGTGCACGAGCATCACCGGCGCCTTGAGGGCGTAGCGCGCCCAGTCGTTGGCCGGATCGTCGCCGCTGGCACCGAGAACGGGCCCGCAGCGGGCGGTGTCCAGCTGGCCCCAGATCCGCTGTCGCGTGCTCTGCCATCCGGTGAATTCGCCGCCCAGCATCGGCGAACTCGCCGACACCGCGATCATGGTGGGACCGAGCGCGTGGGCGAGCCGGACGCGGTCGGCCCAGCCCTCGCGCGGGCCGGCATCGACATTGATCTGCAGCGAGGCGGTCGACGTCATCATCGCGGCCCCGGCGGCACCCGTCCCGCCGGCCGCGAAGAACGCCTCCATGGCCCGGTACCGGCCGCCGGGGTTCACCCGGGCCTGTGGCCGGAGCGGGTCCACGCCGACCTGCAGCAGCCCCAGACCGCGGCGCCGCAACGACTCCCGGAGCACGGCCTGATCGGCCTGCATCGCCGCGATGGCGGCCCCGGCGCCGTCCAGCGGCGGACCCGACAGTTCGATGGCGCCACCGGGCTCCATGGTGATCGTGCTGCCACCGGGCATCTGCGGAACGGCCTCGACGGCCTGCGTGAGCTCATCCCAGCCGGGACGCCGCGTCAGGTCGGACAGGTCGAAGCAGTGCGCCTCGAGTTCGAGGCCGACGCGGCCCACCGGTCCGTCCCGCAGACACCCGCCGCCGGCCAGCAGCGCGGCGCTGTACGCGCTCGACAACTCGGGGTATTCGGCGTGCGGACGACACATGGCGGTAGCGGTGCCCATCTGAACATCCCCTTCCGGGACCGGGGGCCTGGCCCCGCATCCGTTGGTTGGTGTTCCCGGACCAAGTCTGCGTTACACCGTCAGACGCGTCCCGAGCATTACCTGTTCGTCCGACGATGCCATGAGGCACCGACAAAAATCTGCGCAATATATGTGCGATGCCTGACTCACCCCGGACATGGTCATTGCCCCAACGCGTTCTGCATGGCTCCGGCCAGCACGTTGACCGCGAGGCCGGCGTTGCCGGATTGGCAGACTTTCGCCTGCAGCAGAACGTTCTCCCGCAGCCGGGTCTGCGCGAAACAGCGGCGATCGGTGCCCGCTTCCTGCTTGACCCACGCCTCGTCCGCCGGGCCCGCCTGCGCGCCCGCGAAGCTCCACACCTCGGTCCGGCCGTCCTCGAGGTGCATCGCGGTGGTCTGGCCCGAGCAGCCGGCGGTCCGGTCGACGACCCGGTGGAACGCCCGTGACGCGGCCTCGGCGGTCGCGAATACACCCACCACCTGCTTGGCCGCGTGGCTGTCATCGGTGGCCGTCGTCTGCGCCACGGCGCCGTTGAACGACGCCAGGTCCGGGTCGCCGTACACCTCGGGCAGTCCGATGTCGGCCCAGTTGTTGCACGCCGGGAGATCGACGAAGAAGCCCTGGAACGGCGCGGTGAAGGTGGACTCCCAGCCCATCGGTGCGCCGACCACATTGCCCACGGATCCCTTGCCCAGTACGGCGTACGACACCACACCCGGGTCCGACGGCCTGGCGGCAGCGGCCGGCGCCAGGGCCAGGGCCGCGGTGACGCAGGCTGTGAACCAGATCGGGCGCGCAGTCATGGCTTCGATGATGCCAGTTGCGGCCCTCGTGTCAGCCGGTCAACCGGGCGGTGGCCCCCGCATCGACCGGCAGGACCGTCCCGGTGATGTGGGTGCTGTCCGGGTGCGCCAGGAACATGACCGCCCGCGTGATCTCCGCGGGCTTCATGAAGGGCACCGGCTGCAGGTGCAACGACGCGAACACCGATTCCACGTCGGCGAGCGTCGGCTTTTCCAGATCGGGTCGCATGGTGCCGAACAACGCGTCGTTGAAGGTCATCGGGGTTTCGACGTTGCCGGGCGCCACCGCGTTGACGGTGATGCCGTACCCGGCCAGATCGTGCGCGGCGACCTTGGTCAGTCCGATGACGCCCCACTTCGAGGCGGCATACGCGGCCTGCGCGAAATTACCGCTGCGGCCCAGCATCGAGGACACCGTGACGATCCGGCCGAATCCGCGCGTGATCATCCCGGGCGCCACCGCGGCGATGGTGTTGAACGTGCCGGTGAGATTGGACCCGATCACTTCATCCCACTGTGCCGACGGGACATCGGGCAGCATCGCGATCGCACTGACGCCGGCATTGGTGACGGCGATGTCCACGCGCCCGAGCTCCGACTCGGCGCGGGCCACGAACTGCTCCAGCGCACCGCGGTCGGCCGTCGACAGTTTCGCTGTGAGACAACGCCTTCCGGTCGCCTCGACCATCTCGGCCGTGGTGGCCAGATCCGCTTCCGTCGCCAACGGGTATGCGATCTGGTCGCTGTTCTCGCACCGGTCGCAGATGGCGATATCCGCGCCCGCCTCGGCGAGTGCCACCGCGTGCGATCGGCCCATTCCTCGTGCGCCGCCGGTGATCAGCGCAACGCGGCCATCAAAGTCGCCCATACCGCTCCTATCTCAGTTCGGCTTGCCGGTGACCACGCAGTGGGTCCGGCTGTAGATGGTGGGCATGCACAGATTGCAGTGTGTGCAGCCCGATTTCACCGTCTTGTCGGCTTGGATACGGCCCAGCAGGTCCGGTTCGGCGAGCAGGGCCCGGCCCATCGCAACGAACTCGAAACCCTCGGCCATGGCCAAATCCATGCTCTCGCGGTTGGTGATGCCGCCGAGCAGGATCAGCGGCATCGACAGTTCGGCCCGGAACTGCCGGGCCTGCTCGAGCAGGTAGGCCTCCTGGTACGGGTACTCGCGGAAAAACTTGTGGCCGCTCATCCGGATGCCCCAGCTGATCGGCGGCCTGAAATTCGCGGCGAACTCCTTGACCGGGGCATCACCACGAAACAGGTACATCGGATTGACCAACGAACTGCCCGCGGTGAGTTCGAGCGCATCCAGGGCGCCGTCCTCTTGCAGCCAGGTGGCCGTCTGCAGCGACTCCTGGATCGGGATACCGCCCCGGACGCCATCGCTCATGTTGAGTTTGGCGATCACCGCGATCCGATCACCCACAGCCTCCCGTACGGCCTGCACCGTGCCGCGGGCCACCTTGGCCCGGTTGTACAGCGAGCCACCGAACTCATCGCGGCGCTTGTTGATCAACGGCGACAGGAACGAGGACGCGAAGTAGTTGTGGCCCAGGTGCACCTCGACGGCGTCGAACCCGGCGTCGATCGCCAACCGGGCGGCGTTCGCGTGCGCGGCCATCACCTCGTCGATATCGGCCCGGGTGGCCTTGCGGGCAAAGCGCATCGACAGCGGATTGAACAACCGCACCGGCGCCAACGCCGTGGCCTTGTTGGTGCGGGCATTGGCGACCGGGCCGGCATGCCCGATCTGCGCGCTGATCGCCGCCCCCTCGCCATGCACCGCCGCGGTCAACCTCTGCAGCCCCGGGATCGCCTCCGGGCGCATCCACAACTGCCACCCATCGGTACGCCCACCCGGGGCCACCGCGCAATAGGCCACCGTCGTCATCCCCACCCCACCCGCAGCGGGCAGCCGGTGATAACGGATCAGATCATCGGTGACCAGCGCATCCGGCGTCGCCGCCTCGAACGTCGCGGCCTTGATGACCCGATTACGCAACGTGATCGGACCGAGCTTGGCCGGCTGGAAGGGATCGGGTGCCATTCTGCGCGGATTCCTTTCGATAAGTCGTGCTGCAACAACGTCTTTCACGGCTTAGCACCGTGCTGGGTGGCAGTTCCGGGCGGAATCTGGAACGGGTCGGCGGCCTGGCCGGACAGATTGGCGAGCGCACCGATCAGGAAATCCGGCGGATTGACGATCTCGGACAGCCGCGGCATGTTCGGGTCGAGGGCCGATGTGGTGAGCATGTTTTCGCCGAGCCGCCGAAGGGTGAGGTCGAACGTCGAAAAGACGTTGAGATAGTCGCCTCGAACGGCGTTACGCAGGTACTTCTGGGAGAACGGGAACGTGGGCAGGATTTCCAGATCGTGAATGAAGTCGTCGGCGTTGTCGTTGAGGGCCTTGATGATGGGAAATGTGTCCTTGACATCGGTAGCGAAGTCGTCCTTGGTCTGCGACAGAACGCGTTCGGCAGTCGACGCCAATCGGCGCAGTGCGGCGAACGCCGCGACGATGTCGGCGCGATTTCGGTTCAGGGCATCGAGTGCGGCGGGCAGCGTCTCCAGCGTCCGCGCCAGCGCGCCGGCGCCGTGCGCCAACGCTGCCGCTGTCCGGTCGACGCCTTCGATCGCCGTGATGATGGTGCCCGTTTGCGCATCGAGGAAGCCGGTCAACTCGGCCAGCTTCGCCACCAATCCGGTGAACGTCGTCGCGCGGCCGGCCACGGCGGCGTAAGCCTCGTTCGTAATATCCTGCAGGGCACCGAGATTGCCGTTGTTGACGATGACACCGAGCGCGGCCAGCACCTCTTCGGTGGTGGGATAGTGACCTACCCGGCTGAGCCGGAGGTACGCGCCGTCGGCCAGCTTGGCGGCTGCCGGCCGCGCGGTCGGGGGCACCAGTTCGACGTGCTGGGAGCCCAACAGCGAGGTTTGCCCGACCATCACCGACACGTTTTCGGGGAGATCCACGTGGCGGTCCAGCGAAAGACGAACGGCCGCATACACGGTGCTGTCGGCGCGCTGCCTGACGGCGACGCCGGAGACGCTTCCCACTGTCACGTCGCCGACCTTTACCGGCGAATTCTGCGGCAGGCCAACGACGTTGTCCAGCTCGACGGTCACCTCGAAGGAGCCCGGGCCGTGGCCGGCCGTGCCCGGCAACGACAGGGAATTCAATCCGTCGAACTGGCACCCCGACAAAGCGGCGGCAACACAGGCCAGGATCGCGCGGCCGCGCAGCCCGATACGGCGATCACCCATTCTCCGAGCACCGGCCCTTCGATGGGTCGGGAGCTCCGCCGATGGGAATGATGATGTCGCTACCCGCCGGCCCGCTGAGCTTGATCTTGCTGGAGCAGAAGAAGATGTTGAAGAACGCACCATACGCGCCAAGTGAATTGAGCCGCAGATAGCTCTCGGCGAGGGGCTCGATGGCGGCGTTGACCTCCGCCTTGCGCTCGTAGACCCGCTGCGCGAAGGGACGCACATTCTCGAGGACGCCCTGGACCGGCCGCCGGGAGCGTTCGAGCATCTGGGTCAGCTCCGCCGACGACGCGGCCAGCGGGCCGATGGCTCCGGCGATGGGGTCACGGTCATGCGCCAGACCGGTCAGCAGTTGCTGGAGCGTGTCGATACTGGTGCCGAACTGCCGGCTCTTCGAATCCACGCTGCCGAGCACTGTATTGAGGTTGGTGACGACGTCGCCGATGAGCTGATCGCGGCCGGAGAGATTCTGCGCGAAGTTTCCTGTCGTCGAAAGCAGTTGGGACACAGCACCGCCCTGGCCCTGGAGCAGATCGATGACGGCGGCGGTGATGGCGTTGACCTTGTCGCCGTCGAGGCCCTTGAGCACGGGACGCAGGCCGCCCAGGAGCGCGTCGAGATCCACGGCGGGCTGGGTGTGACTCAGCGGGATGGTCGCCCCCGCAGCCAGCTCGTGCAAATCTCCTGCGGCGAAGGCCAATTCGAGATAACGGTCGCCGGTGAGGTTCAGATAGCGGATGACGGCCCTGGTCGACGTGTAGAGGCGGTAGCGCGAATCAACACTGAAGAGCACGTCGACGGTGTTGTCGGCGCGCAGCGACACGCGGTCGACCTTGCCCACCGGCAGCCCGGCCATCCGCACGTCCTGACCGGCTGTCAGACGTGAGGCATCGGTGAACTGGGCGTGGTACCGCTCGCCCGACCCGAACCGGAACTGGCCGAACACCACCACCAGCGCGGCGGCGACCAACAGCATCACCACGGTGAACGCAGTCACCTTCGCCCCGGCGGCCATCGCCAACCTCCTTAATTAGTGATCCAGTGGTACACTAATTACCGGCATGGCGTCAATGGCATCGCCGACAGTCGGGTGCTGTGATGATGGACCCGTGAGCAGTCAGTCAGGCCCGGGCCGGCCACGGGACGCGAGTATCGACGATCGCGTCCTGACGGCGACCCGAGAGCTCCTGTCAGAGGTCGGGTTTCAGGATTTGAGCATGCGCCTCGTTGCGCAGCGCTCCGGCGTCACGCGCGCCAGCCTGGCTCGGCGATGGCCGTCGAAGGGCGCGTTGGTCATCGATGCGGTGATGGGCGTGGCACCCGACCTGACGCCGTTCGATGGCACCGATGTCTACGGCTGGATCGATTTCGTCGTCCGCGGCAGCCGTGCCCTGTTCAACCGCCCCGATATGAAGGCTGCGGCACCCGACCTGACCCAGGCCCTGGTCGAAGACAAACAGCTGGGGCGGTCGCTGTGGAATCGGTTCACGGGACCGGCGGTCGAACTGTTCGCCGACGACGTCGGAGCACAGACCGCCGAGGAGCGGCGCAGTGCGGAACTGGATGCGCGCGCCGTCCTGATCATGGCGGCGGGTGCCGCCATGTACGTCTCCACCATCGCCGCCGACGACGACTCCACCGAGCTCGAGGAACGGATCGTCGAGCTGCTGACCACGGGCTATCGAGCAGTGGTCGCGAACCGCCTGGCGGCCGACGGGCAGGCCTAGAGCAGACGACAGGCCGCACCCTGCGCGGGCACGGCCTGTCGTGTGATGCGGGACTGTGGTGGTGTCAGCGACCGGGCTGAGCCGGTCCGGGCTGGCCGGGTGCTTGCGGTCCGGGGCCACCGGGGCCCTGTCCGCCGGGACCCTGCCAGCCGGGGCCCTGCCCGCCGGGACCCTGCCAGCCGGGTCCGCCGGGGAACATCGGGTGCCACATACCGCCGCCGCGCGGTCCGTGGCCCTCGCGGAACTCCGCGGTGTCATGCCCGCGGTGGTGCTTGTGCCAGCCGTGGTGGCCGCCGCCGGAATGCGCGCCGAGAATGAAGCCGGAGAAGAAGATCGTCGCGACGATGAACACGATGCCCGCGACGATGCCCACCCAGGCCAGCACCTTGTTCAGCTTGCTGGGCTTGTGCTCGGCGGGCGGCGTGGCCACTGCGGTGGCCGTTGCTACGGGCGGGAAGGAGTCCGTCGGGGTGTCCGGCGCCTCTGGCGTTTCTTTAGGGGTTTCGTCACTCATGCCATCGATGATCCGTCCGTCAACCACTGCTGCGGCTAGGTTGCGCGTAAGAATCAGCTATGAGGCGCGCGGCGCGGTAGCGTGGCCTGTGTAGCGGAGCTTCGGCCGGGCTTTGGGGGCCGGCCGACGCTCCGATATCAGCACGCGCGGCAGAAAAGGTGAGATGTCCAGAACCACCCTGCGCGGCGCGGCTCTCGCCTGCGGCACCGCGTTGCTCCTGACCCTCACCCCGGCGTGCGCGAAGCAGACCGCCGTACTGACGGGCCCGGCTCCGACGGCGTCGCCCACGGCTGCCTCCCACACCCAAGCGCCGGCACCGACGACCAAGAGCAAGTCCGGGCTGCCCGTCTGCCAGCTGTCGTCGCTGCCACCCGAGACCACCACCACGGTCGACCTGATCCACCGCGGCGGGCCGTTCCCCTATTCACGCGACGGCATCGTGTTCGGCAACTTCGAGCGCCGGCTGCCGAACCAGCAGCGCGGCTACTACCACGAGTACACGGTGCCCACGCCGGGCGCGAAGACGCGCGGCACCCGACGGGTCATCACCGGCGGCGAGCCGCCGACCAACCCACCGGAGTTCTACTACACCGGCGACCACTACGAGACGTTCTGCCAGATCGGAGGAGCGTGAAGACGTTCACCGTGCGGGGTGCGCGGATCCATTCCCGCGCAGACCTTTTCACCGAGCTGGGGCACGCCGTCAACGGCAGCGGCGGCTACTTCGGCAGCAATCTGGACGCACTGGCCGACTGCCTCGGCGGCGGCTTCGGCACGCCGGACGACGAGCCGTTCCGCTTCGTGCTGACCGACAGTTCAAAAGCCAAGAAGGCGTTGGATTCTCACACCTGGTCCGGACTGCTCGAGGTGTTCGACAGCGCCGGCGTCGACCTGGTGCTGCGCTGACGACAGCGCCTAGGACTTGACCGGATTCACGGCGAACTGGATGACGCGGTAGGGCGCGGTATCGCGCGGCGTGGTGTTCCACTGGCTGACCAGGATGCGCAGTTCATCGAGCGTCGAGCCCGGCGAGATGTAGCCGCCGTACGGCTGTGCCAGCTGATTGTCTTGCGGCTCAGGCAGTTCGTCGGCCTGCTCGGGCCAGCCGCCGGCCACGACGACCGTCGTCACCGGCGCGGTGCCGAGTTCCGTCGGCGTGTTCGCGACGCGGACCTCCATGTTGCCGGTGCTGCTGTTGAAGTACGACAGCACGGTCTTGCCGTCGACCTGCTTCATGCTCATCTCGCCGGTCAGGTCGCGCCACAACGGAGTCGGCGGTTTGCCCCAGCCCGCTGTGGCGGACCAGCCCTGCCAGCTGGATCGGTCCGTGAACGCCTGCGGCGTGGCCCGGTAGAGGTAGGCCGGGCTGCTGCGGTCGAAGTTGTTGGCGACCAGGTAAACCCAGCCGCGCGGTGAGTCCGCGGTGGGCACCGGGTCGTAGTAGCCCGTGATCTGACTCTGCGCTCCCCCGGCATAGCCGGCCGGCCGCACCGAACCCGGCACGGTCGGCCACGCGCCGCGCGCCGGGTCGGCCTTGACCAGTCGCGAACTCGCCGGTCTGAGGTCGCGCGTGGTGGTGATCAACAGGTAGTTCTCCCGGTTGATGCTCACCACACCGGCCGGAAGTTGCGACGTGCCAGGAACTTTGGCGTCGGCGAGCAGCGGCTTGTCGATGCCCATGACGCCGCGGTACCGCAGGCCATCCGGCGAGTTGATGGAGTCAGTATCGACATGCAGTGCGACGGGCGCGTACCAGCCGCCGAATCCGACACCCTGCCCCGCGAAGCTGTCGCCACAGACCTGAAGGATGCCGCTCGGGAACTCCATGAATTCACAGAGATCCGTCGCACCGATGCCGTAATCGGCTGTCGGCGTGCCGGTTCCGGCCACCGGACCGATGCGTGTCACCTGCCCGACGGCCAGCGGTTTGAGCACCGGAGTCGGTACCGGCGCAGGCGGATCCGCATGCGCCGCCGGCACCCCCATGCCGAACCCGAGCACCAGCGCCGCGACCGACGCTGCCCCCGCCCGCAAGATCAGCGCGTGGCGAGCATCTCGGCGATCTGAACAGTGTTGAGCGCCGCGCCCTTTCGCAGGTTGTCGCCCGAGACGAACAGTGCGAGGCCACGACCGTCGGGCACGCCCGGGTCCTGGCGGATGCGGCCCACCAGCGAGTCGTCGGCACCGGCGGCGGCCAGCGGCGTCGGCACGTCGACCAGCGAGACGCCGGCCGCTTCGGCCAGCAGCTCACGGGCCCGCTCAACCGAAAGCGGCTGCGCGAATTCGGCATTGATCGACAGCGAGTGTCCGGTGAAGACCGGCACGCGCACGCAGGTGCCACTCACGGCCAGCTCCGGGATACCGAGAATCTTGCGGCTCTCGTTGCGCAGCTTCTGGTCCTCGTCGGTCTCGCCCGAGCCGTCGTCGACGAGCGAGCCGGCCAGCGGGATGACGTTGAAGGCAATGGGCGCAACGTATTTCACCGGTGCCGGGTATTCCAGCGCCGAGCCGTCGTGCACCAGCTGCTCGGCACCGCCGATGACGGCGCGGGCCTGCGACGCCAGTTCGTCGACGCCGGCGAGTCCGGAACCGGACACGGCCTGGTAGCTCGACACGATGAGGCGGGTCAGGCCGGCCTCGTCGTGCAGCGGCTTGAGCACCGGCATGGCGGCCATCGTGGTGCAGTTCGGGTTGGCGATGATGCCCTTGGCGAGCTGCTTGCCGCGGACGTCGCGCTCGAAGTTGACCTCCGAAACCACCAGCGGCACATCGGGATCCTTGCGCCATGCCGACGAGTTGTCGATCACCGTCACGCCGGCGGCGGCGAAGCGCGGGGCCTGCACGCGCGACATGGTCGCGCCGGCGGAGAACAGCGCGATGTCCAGACCCGACGGGTCGGCGGTCTCGCTGTTCTCGACCTCGATCTCCTGGCCGCGGAACGTCAGCTTCTTGCCCTCGGACCGCGCCGAGGCGAAGAACCGCACAGAGGTCGCCGGAAAGTCGCGCTCTTCGAGAAGTTTGCGCATGACCTGGCCGACCTGGCCGGTCGCACCCACCACACCGATGTTCACCATGACTAGCGCCCCGTTCCGCCGTACACCACGGCGGCCTCTTCACTGGCGAAGCCGAAGGCCTCGTGCAGCGCCGAGACGGCCGTGTCCAGCTCGGTGTCCTTGACCAGCACCGAGATTCGAATCTCGGAGGTCGAGATCAGGTCGATGTTGACGCCGACCTCGGCCAGCGTCTCGCAGAACTTGGCGGTGACGCCGGGGTGGCTGCGCATACCGGCGCCGACCAGCGACACCTTGCCGATGTGATCGTCGTACAGAACCTGAGAGAAACCGATCTCGTCCTTGAGCGACGTCAGCTTCTCGACGGCGCCCGGGCCGTTCTCGCGCGAACAGGTGAAGGTGATGTCGGTCTTGCCGTCCTCCACCTTCGAGATGTTCTGCAGCACCATGTCGATGTTCACGTCGGCGTCGGCGACCGCGCGGAACACCTTGGCGGCATAGCCCGGCACGTCGGGCACGCCGACGACGGTGACCTTCGCCTCGCTGCGGTCGTGCGCGACTCCGGTGAGGATGGCGTCTTCCATGGGGATGTCCTCGATCGATCCTTTGACGATGGTGCCGGTCTTGTTGGAGTACGAGGACCGGACGTGAATCGGAACGTTGTAGCGGCGGGCGTATTCCACGCAGCGCAGCATCAACACTTTGGCTCCGCAGGCCGCCATCTCCAGCATCTCCTCGAAGGAGACGGTGTCCAGATGACGGGCATTGGGGACGATGCGTGGATCAGCGGTGAAGATGCCGTCCACGTCGGTGTAAATCTCGCAGACATCGGCGTTCAGCGCGGCGGCCAGCGCCACGGCGGTGGTGTCCGAACCACCACGGCCCAGCGTGGTGACGTCCTTGCTGTCCTGGCTGACCCCCTGGAAGCCGGCGACCAGCACGATCAGGCCCTCGTCGAGGGCGTCGCGCAGACGGCCCGGGGTGACGTCGATGATCTTGGCGTTGCCGTGCGTGCCGGTGGTGATCACGCCGGCCTGCGAGCCGGTGAACGACCGGGCCTGCGCGCCGAGGGACTCGATGGCCATGGCGACCAGCGCGTTCGAGATGCGCTCACCCGCGGTGAGCAGCATGTCCATCTCCCGGGCCGGTGGCGCCGGGGAGACCTGGCGGGCCAGATCCAGCAGATCATCGGTGGTGTCGCCCATGGCCGAGACCACGACGACGACGTCATTGCCGGCCTTCTTGGTTTCGACGATTCGCTCGGCGACTCGACGGATTCGCTCGGCGTCCGACACCGAAGATCCGCCGTACTTCTGGACGACGAGCGCCACTGTTCGCGTTTCCTTCTCTGAATTGGCAGCAAGCATTCGCATCAATGCTGCTCCAAGGATAAGGGAGGGGTGAACCCGATTTTGTTGCCCGGTCACCTGCCGGACCTGCAGGGCGGGAGACGTTCGTCACTCCCGCCCGGATCAGAAGATGTCGGTGAGCTTCCGCTGTGCCGGGCAGGCGTCGGTCAGCGCCTTCATCTGTTCGGTGATCTGCGCGTTGATCGCCGACAGCTGGTAGGCCTCGGTCGGCGCGGGGGCGCCGGGCGCCCGGCCCTGGGCGGCGATCCGGTAGGCGTCCAGCGCCGAGGCGAACTGCGAGGCCAGCGTCGCCAATTGCACGGCGTTGGCGGCAACCTTGTCGCCGGTGACCTTCTGCGCCCGCTCGGCCATACCGTCGGCCCAGGCCCGGTAGGCCGTCTCCTCGGCGATGGTCGGGACGCCATTGTTGTTCTTGTCGATCTTCGACTCGATCTGCACGGCCTGCGCCTTGTTGTAGTCGAGCATGTCGCGCACCGGTTTGCACTCCGGCGTCGGCCCGCGGAACTCGGTCTGCCACACCACGAGGCCGATGACGACGGCGAGCGCGACCGCGATGCCGATCTTCCAGCTGCGGTCCAGGCTCAACAACCATCTCGTCAACACGGTCGAACTGTATCGGCACAGCTGGCACCACGCCCATTACACCTGGCCAGGACGTTGTCACCCGACAGCCCGACCTCGTTTTGGCGATCTACCGGACCGGAGTAAACTCGCCAGTGATGTATAGCGCGCGGGTGCTCCTCCTCGGACGCCGCGACGGGGTCTGATCCGACCGGCCTCCCGTCGCGGGGGTTTGAGATGCGCCGGTCCTGACCTTCTTCTAGGTCCCATCAAGACAGACCGGAGCAAAAAACCGTGACCACCTACTCTCCCGATTCTTCTGCCGACTCCTTCTCGTCGGTACGCGCCATCACCACCCCGTCCGGCCCACGCCGTGAGGGCCAGCCGTCCTGGAACACCCAGCGCAATTCCGCGATGCCGGTCAACCGGTATCGCAGCTTCGCCGACGAGGTCGAGAAGATCTCCCTGCCCGACCGCACGTGGCCCGACAAGGTCGCCACCGTGGCACCCGGCTGGTGTGCGGTCGACCTGCGCGACGGCAACCAGGCCCTGATCGATCCGATGAGCCCGGAGCGCAAGCGCCGGATGTTCGACCTGCTGGTCCGCATGGGCTACAAGGAGATCGAGGTCGGCTTCCCGTCGGCCAGCCAGACCGACTTCGACTTCGTCCGCGAGATCATCGAGCAGGGCGCGATTCCCGACGACGTCACCATCCAGGTGCTGACGCAGTGCCGGCCGGAGCTGATCGAGCGCACCTTCGAGGCCTGCAACGGCGCGCCGCGCGTGATCGTGCACTTCTACAACTCGACGTCGATCCTGCAGCGCCGCGTGGTGTTCCGCGCCGACCGCGAGGCCGTCAAGAAGATCGCCACCGACGGCGCGAAGCTGTGCGTCGAAGAGGCCAAGAAGTACCCCGGCACGCTGTGGCGCTTCGAGTACTCCCCCGAGTCCTACACCGGCACCGAGCTGGAGTACGCCGTCGAGGTGTGCAACGCGGTCGCCGAGGTCGTGCAGCCCACGCCCGATTGGCCGCTGATCGTGAACCTGCCGGCGACCGTCGAGATGGCGACGCCGAACGTCTATGCCGACTCGATCGAGTGGATGAACCGGCACCTGACGCCGCGCGACTCGATCATCCTGAGCCTGCACCCGCACAACGACCGCGGCGAGGGCGTCGCGGCCGCCGAGCTGGGCTACCTGGCCGGCGCCGACCGCATCGAGGGCTGCCTGTTCGGCAACGGTGAGCGCACCGGCAATGTCTGCCTGGTGACGCTGGGCCTGAACCTGTTCAGCCGCGGTGTCGACCCGCAGATCGACTTCTCCAACATCGACGAGATCCGTCGCACCGTCGAGTATTGCAACCAGCTGCCCGTCGCCGAGCGCCACCCCTACGGCGGCGACCTGGTCTACACGGCGTTCTCCGGCAGCCACCAGGACGCCATCAACAAGGGCCTGGACCAGATGAAGGTCGACGCAGATGCCGCCGACGCCGACGTCGACGACATCCTGTGGCAGGTGCCGTACCTGCCCATCGATCCGAAGGACGTCGGCCGCACGTACGAAGCCGTCATCCGCGTTAACTCGCAGTCCGGCAAGGGCGGCGTCGCCTACATCATGAAGGCCGACCACGGGCTGGTGCTGCCGCGCCGACTGCAGATGGAGTTCAGCCAGGCCATCCAGAAGATCACCGACGGTGAAGGCGGCGAGGTCTCCCCGAAGGAGATGTGGGACGTCTTCAATGAGGAGTACCTGGCGCCCATCACCCCGCTGGAGCGCATGCGGCAGCGTGTCGACGCGTCCGAAGAGGACGGCGGCACCGACACCATCACCGCCATCGTGAAGATCGACGGCGAGGAGCGCGAGATCGTCGGGGCCGGCAACGGCCCGCTGGCGGCGTTCACCGACGCGCTGGGTGCCGTCGGCTTCCACGTCAACGTCCTGGACTACTCCGAGCACGCCATGTCGGCCGGTGAGGAAGCTCAGGCTGCGGCCTACGTCGAGGCGTCGATCGGCGGCAAGACGGTGTGGGGCGTCGGCATCGCGCCGTCGATCACCACGGCGTCGCTGCGGGCCGTCGTCTCGGCGGTGAACCGGGCCGCGCGCGGCTAGTCGACGACTGTCAGCTCGGCGCGCCCGGCTCCTCCGACACCCGGAGGACCCGGGCACACCAGCCGACCGCCTGTTCCGCAAAGTCTTGTGCGGTAACGGTTTTGGTCTCGTCGAGCAGCCGTTCGTTGATGAGCGTGGCGACGCCGCCGACACAGAAGAGCGCCGCGTCGAAGCTCTCCTGATCGGCGTCGCGGTCGGGCTGCAGTAACGCCAGGATGGCGGCAGCCACCCGGTGTTGCGCCATCCGGATGTGCTCGGAGACCGATTCGATGTGCCGGGCGTCGGTCAGGAAGATCCGAACGGCCAGCGGGTCGCTCTCGGCATGCTCGATGAACCCGGCCAGACCCAGCGTCAGCCGCGTCTGGACCGTCGCCGACTCGGGCGCACTCCCTCCGGCCAGCATCGCGGCGAACGGCCCTTCCAACACGTCGTCGATGACGGCGCCGATCAACGCACCGAGGCCGGCAAACTGCTCGTAGAAGTAGCGGTCCGTGAGCTTGGCGCGCGCCGAGACCGCACGGACACTCAGCGCCGACAGCCCGCCTTCACGCCACAACGACTCGGCCGCGTCCAGTAGCAACCGCCGTCGATCGGCCCGTCGCTCCTCCGCTGACCTGCCGGAGTACCTGCGCTGCGGCGCGCCGCCCGATCCGTCGTCAGCCATCTGGCGCAACCCCTCCCTCCGACTGCCACATGATGTCAAAATCCGAAGAAGGAAGACGGACACCGGTTTCAAACTCGGTCTTCTGGCAATATTACCGACGAGTAAGGTTCAGGGTTCATCTACATAGTGGGGTGGAACATGGCAGCACAGCTCGCCGAGCAGGTCACGTTGGTGGCCGCCGCCGGAACCGAAGGCGGGGGCGCCGCCCTCGACCAGGTGATCGGGATGTCCGTGGCCACGGGCATCATCACGGCCGGCCTGTTGTGGATCGGCTATCTGCACCGGCAACGCCGCATCACCTGGCTGAAAGACCTGGCCGACAAGGCCGGCCGCAAGATGAACCGGCCCAGCTGGGTGGCGCTGCCCTCGCTGCTGTTCATCTCGACGATCATCTGCGCGATGTTCGGCTTCATCTGGGATGTCAGCCTGCACATCGGCAAGGGCCGCGACGCCGGCCCGCTGGCCAACCCGGCCCACTACTTCATCCTGGTCGGCCTGTTCCTGCTGTTCATCGCCGGCTCGCTGTCGATCATCCTGCCGTACGACAAACCCGGTCCGGCCGCCATCAAGATCACCAAAACCTGGTACGCGCCCGTCGGCGGCGTGCTGATGGCCGGTTGCGGCCTGTACGCGCTCATCGGCTTTCCGCTCGACGACATCTGGCACCGGATCTTCGGTCAGGACGTCACGCTCTGGGGCCCAACACATTTGATGCTCATCGGCGGCGCCGGTCTGTCGCTGGTCGCCACGCTGCTCCTCGAGCGCGAGGGTGATATCGCGATGGGCGCCGACGCCCCGGCCGCCCGCAACAAGGTGCTGCCGTACCTGGCCTTCGGCGGTCTGGTGATCGGTCTGTCGGTGTTCCCGGTCGAATACGACTTCGGCGTCGAACAGTTCCGGCTGGTGCTGCATCCCATGCTGATCGCCGCCGCCGCGGCCATGTCGCTGGTGGCCACGCGGCTCACGCTCGGGCGGTTCTCCACCTTCGGCGCCATCGCCTTCTCCTGGTTCATCCGGGGCCTGGTCATCCTGGCGGTCGGGCCGATTCTCGGTTCTCCGTACAGCTGGTTCGCGCTCTACCTCGGCTCGGCCGTCGTCGTGGAACTGATCGGGCTGACGCCCCTCGTCAACCGTCCGATCCTGTTCGGCGCGGTGGCCGGTCTGGGCGTGGGGACCGTCGGGATGTGGCTGGAATCGTTCTGGGTCGACTCCATGTTCCGCACGCCGTGGCCCAGCAGCATGTGGGGTGAGGCGCTGACGATGTCGACGCCCGTCGCCATCGGTATGGGTATGTGCGGCGCGCTGCTCGCCATCGTGCTGTCCGGTCAGCGCCTGCCCGCGCGGCCGATCGGTATCGGCATCGTGGTCGCCACTGTCCTGGTGATCGGCGCCGCCGTCACCAATGGCCTGAATGTCACGGTCCCGGAGCACGCCCGCGCGCAGATCACCCTCACCGATGCACCGAGCCCCGCCGGTGAGCGCCTGGTGAACGCCGACATCCAGATCACGCCGACCAACCTCGTCAGTGACGACCCGGAGTGGGTGACGCTGATGGCGTGGCAGGGCAAGCTCGCCAATGAGCGCGGCCTGGTCGTCGACCACCTGCAGCAGGTGGGTCCGGGCCACTACCGGTCCACCCGGCCGATCCCCGTCTGGGGCACGTGGAAGACGGTGCTGCGCGTACAGGACGGGCGGACGATGGCCGCGGTCCCGGTGTATCTGCCGGCCGACCCCGGTATCGGTGCCGAGGAGACACCCGCGATCTCGACGACCCGCGACTTCATGGAAGAGATCAAGGTCCTGCAGCGCGAACGCAACCTCGACGTGCCGTCGTGGCTGTACCCGGCGGCGTCCCTGATCGTGCTGGTCTGCTCGCTGATCCTCATCGCGTTGCTGAGTTGGGGTGCGGGACGGATCAATTCGCGTGAACAGTTCAGCGCCACCGAGACCAGGGAACCCGTCGGACAGCCGTGACCTATCTCGCCGATCACTCGCTATTGTTGGCACTGCCGGCGTTCGCTCCTGCTTTCGTCGTGGCCGGGGTCGTGGCCTGGGTTGCCATGAAAGACCGGCGCGCCGGCTCCGACGGTGACGAAACCGACTCGGAGACACCAGGTTCAACCGATGAGGACGGTTCCGCGTGACCTTTGTGAAGACCTTCGCCGTGGCCGGCGCTGTCGCCCTGGCGCTTGCCGGCTGCGGTGGCAACGACAAGTCGACCGGCAGCTCACCGAGTGCCACCGCAAGTGCCACACCGCAGTTCAGCAACCAGCAGGCCCCGCCGGCGCGCGTCTACGTCGACGTGACCATCGCCGGCGGCACCGCCACGCCACTCAACCAGCAGGTGCAGGCCAAGCTCGGCGAGCCGATCATCCTGCGGGTCAACAGTGACGCCGCCGACCAGCTGCATGTGCACTCGAGTCCCGAGCACACCTTCGACATCAAGCCGGCGAAGGATCAGCAGTTCCAGTTCACGGTGAGCGTGCCGGGCAAGGTCGATGTCGAGCTGCACCACCTGGACAAGACGGTCGCCACGATCACGGTGCAGTGACCTCTTCGGTCCTCGCGCACGGGCTGGGCGGATCGACTGATCTGCCCATCCCCGTGACGTACGCCCTGATCGGCGCGGCATGGGCGTTGACCTTCACCTTCGCGGTGGTGGCACTGGCGTGGCGCAAGCCGCGGTTCGATCCGCAGACGCCGGGACGCCCGTTGCCGCGCTGGGTGACGACGGCCGTCGACGCGCCCGCCACGCGCTGGACGGTCGGGCTGCTGGCTCTGGCGTTCGCGGTGTGGGTCGCGGTGGCGTCCATCGTCGCGCCTGCCGGATCCGGCAACCCGCTGCCGGGAGTGTTCTATGTACTGCTGTGGGTCGGAATCGTCGCGCTGTCAGTGCTTTTGGGCCCAGTGTGGCGGGTGTTGTCGCCGGTGCGGACCATCGCCCGGCTGCTGCGGCTGAGCCGGGACGCGTATCCCGCGCGGCTCGGCTATTGGCCGGCGGCGGCCGGGCTCTTCGCGTTCGTCTGGCTCGAGCTGGCCAGCCCTGACCCGGGTTCGGTTGGCGCCGTGCGTATCTGGCTGCTGGTCTATCTCTGTGTGACGCTGACCGGGGCGGTCGTGTGCGGCACCCGGTGGTGCTCGCATGCCGACCCGTTCGAGGTGTACAGCGTGGTGGCGTCACGGTGTGCGCCGGTGCGGCGCAACGCCGATGGGCAGATCGCCATCGGCAATCCGTTCAATCACCTACCCACACTGCCGGTCCGGCCGGCCACGGTGACGGTGCTCGCGGTGCTGCTGGGCTCGACGGCCTTCGACAGTTTCTCGGCGACGCCGACATGGCGGGGGTTCGTCGAAGCGCACGCGCACGGCGGCTGGCAGGTCACCGCGATGAAAACCCTTGGGCTGGCGGTGTTTGTCACGACGGTCGCGCTGTCGTTCAGCCTCGCTGCCCGCGCCACCGGCGGCGTGGACCGCGCGCGGCGCCGGGAGCTGCCCGGTTTGATGGCGCACTCCCTCATCCCGATCGTCATCGGCTACGTGTTCGCGCATTACCTGACCTATCTCGTCGAGAAGGGTCAGCAGACCGTCTTCCAGCTCCTGGGCCTGCACGATGCGCAGGTGTATTACGTGCTGTCCATGCACCCGTCGGTGCTGGCCACGACGAAGGTGTTGTTCGTGGTGGCGGGGCACATCGCGGGCGTCGTCGCCGCACACGACTGCGCGCTGCGCGTACTGCCCAAGCGCCATCAGCTCACCGGGCAGCTCGCGATGATGCTGGTGATGGTCGGCTACACGTTCACGGGGCTGTACCTGCTCTTCGGCGGTTGACGCCTGAAACCTTGACATCGCCGGGGCGCGGCACAAAACTGAGGACACACGTCATCAGATGGAGGTGGCATGACAGCCACAGTGCCCGCGGAACCCACGCTCAAGCAGTTGCACGGCCGCGCCTTCGCGTCGCTGTACGACGAAATGGACTACCAGGTCGCACGCATCGACGGCACCCTGCCACCCGAGCTGACCGGCACGCTGTTCCGCATCGGCCCCGGCAAGTTCGAGGTCGGCGACACCGTGCTCAAGACCATGTTCGACGCCGACGGCATGGTGTCCCGTTTCGTCCTCGACGGGAAGTCCGTGCGTTTCACCAACCGCTATGTGCGCACCAAGCAGTACCGCAGCGGCGATGTGATGAGCCAGCGCGGCATCACCACCAACGCCCCGACCCTGCGCGGCAACCTGCTGCCGCCGGCCAACACCGGCAACACCAACATGGCCACGATCTGCGGCGAACTCCTGGCCATGTGGGAGGGCGGCCCGCCGTACCAGATCGATCCGGACTCACTGGACACGTTGGGCTACAAGCGCTTCGACGGTGACCGCCTCGGCTATCTCGGCTCCTTCTCCGCCCACCCGAAATGGGATCCGCACACCGGCGACGTCTACAACTTCGGCCTCGACCTGCTGCCCACGCCGCGACTGCGGTGCTTCAAGGTGGACCGCGCCGGCCGGAGCCACCAGATCAGCTCACTGAAGTTGTGGGACATGGTGTGGAACCACGACTTCGCCCTCACCGAGAACCACATGGTGTTCGTGCTGGATCCGTTGCGCCCCAACATTCCGACGCTGCTGCGAACCCGATCGCTCGCGAAGGCCCTCGAATACCAGACCCGCAACGGCTCGACGCGGTTCGCCCTGGTGCCGCGGGACGGGTCCAAGCCCCGCATCATCGAGCACGAGGCACTGACGCACATCCACGTCACCAACGCCTTCGAGGACGGCTCCGACACCGTCGTGGAGTTCTTCCGGTTCGAGGACTCGGACATCTTCGGCAAGCTCGGTAAGGCGTGGCAGGACCCGGCCGATCCGACCGATCCCCGTGCGCACCTGACCATCGATGAGTGGCCCCGCGGACACCTCTCGCGCTTCCGCATCAGCAAGTCGGGACGAATCAGCGAGACGGTGCTATCAGCAACGGCGCCAATGGAATTCCCGCAGTACGACTGGCGCCGTTCGACGCTGCAGCACAACGTCACCTACGCCTGCAAGGCCACCGAGGACGTGGGCCACTACAACGCGGTGACGCGCATCGACCACCGAACCGGCGTACAGACCACGTTCGATTTCGGTCTGGCCCAGACGGGTGAACCGTTGTTCGTACCCCGCTCCCGCACGGCCGCCGAGGACGACGGTTGGCTGCTGGTGCTCAATCACGATCTGCGGAGCCATCGTTCGCAACTCGTGATCTTCGATGCCCGCACCATCGAGGACGGGCCGCTGGCCACTGCGCATTTGGAGCACCACTTGCCGATCGGGTTCCACGGCACATTCAGCCGGCGCATCGCGGGCTGAACACCCGCTTTCGGCACCGGCCCAAGCCCTGGGCAGCCTCGTGCCACGCCGCACCCGATCGGTGGTGGCGGTGACTCACCTTGCAGGACTGTCACTTTCGCCATCGGCGTCCTCACCTTCGGTCGGGTAGAGCGTGGGGTGGTGGTAGTGGTTGGTTCGGGGTTGGCCGACGTCCAGTAGTGGTGGTGGGGTCCAGTGGGTTCTGCCGTGGGGGCCCATGGTGGTGGTCCAGCCGCCGGTGTCGGCCAGGCGGTTGTCGCGGCCGCAGGCCAGGGTCATGGTGTCGATGTTGGTCAGTCCGTCGTCGCGCCAGTTGGTGATGTGATGAGCCTGCGAGCGGGAGGCGGGGGCGGTGCAGTTGGGTCGGGTGCAGCCGTGGTCGCGGGCGAACAACGCAAACCGTTGTGCTGTGCTGGCGGTTCTGGCTGCTCGGCCCAGATAGAGGGGTTGGCCGGTGTGGTTATCGAAGATGGCGAGGTAGTTGTCCGAGCCTTGCGCGGCCATCCGCACCAGATCCTTGACCGGCAGCTTGGTACCGGTGTGGGTGAGCGCCATCCCGACGCGCTTTTCCAGGTCGGTGACGGTGCAGGTGGCGACCACCGCGACCGGGAACCCGTTGTGCACCCCGGAGGTTCCGGTGGCCAGCATCATCCGGCCCACGAATTTGAACGCGTCGTACTGCCGCTGCGCCACAGTCCTTGTGTCGTTGTCGATCTGTTCCTGGGTCGGGGTCCCGGAGTAGCAGGGCTGCGGATCGGCCGGGTTGCACATACCCGGGGCGGCGTACTTCTCGAACAACACGTCCCAGTAAGCCCGCCCTTCGGGGTCGAGTTCGGCGGTGACGTCGGTGCGTCCGTCAGGCCGCTGCTTGCCCATGACGAACGACCGCTTCGGGTCCGGCTCGTCGTCGTCGGGTTCGGGGCCGTCCTGATCCAGCTTGTACAACAGGTCCGCCGCGACCTTGCGGAGGTCTTCGGGGGTTTTGACCCGGGCGTCGGCCACCAGATCGGTTTCGCACTGCAACAACGTGACCGGGTCGGCCGCCCACAACGGGACCTTGCCGAAGAACCAGGTGATCACCTGCACGTGCTCACTGTTGATCGCACCCTCGGCCAGCGCGGCGGCCACCAGTTCCCACACCGGACCCAACGGCTCCCCGGTGATCGCCGAGCGCGGGCCCAGGTGGTCGCAGTCCCGCACCCTCCGGCGGGCCTCCTCCCGGCTGATCCGCAACCGCACATGCAACACCTCAGGCCAATCCTTGGCCCCGATGTCTTTGGCCGTGGCTTGGGTCTGTGCGGCCGCCAAAATCTGGTGATCGACAGCCTCGGCCGCACACCTCAAGGTTTCGCGGCGGGACTGCAACTCCAACAACGTCGGCACATCCAGACCGCTGTAATCCAGGGACGCCAGCCGCGCATGCGCCGCCTCGTAGGCGGCGTACGCCTCCTCGACAGCAGCCGGATCACCCAATCCCATACGTCGAACACTAGTTCGAACCACCGACAAGAAAACGCCGCAAATGTGACGCTAGTTACGCACTGTGACCAGCGAAATCAAAGTGACCAAAGTTTTTAGCAGAGACTGCTAGAACAGCATGAACTGGTCGCCGGCCGGGGTCCGGTCGACGAATTCCTCGACATCCGAGCCGCCGACCACATGGCCCAGCAGCGTCATGAATTCGGCGTCGGAAACCAGCGGCACGCCGAGCTCGCGAGCCTGATAGCCCTTGCCCTGCGCGGGCGCCGGCTCGTTGCAGATGACCAGCGAGGTCTGGGCGTCGACGCTGTCGGAGTAGGACAGCCCGACGTGCACGATGCGCTCGATGATCTCTTCGTGCGTGCGGACCATCTCGGCCGACAGCGCCACCCGCATGCCCTGCACCAAGGGCTGTCCCGGCACGAACCGGCCCGGGTTGGCGTAATCACATGGCAGCCGGGACGCCAGCACCTTCAGCGGCCGGAGTTCGTCGTGTGTGATGGCGCCACTGGGCCAGCGCTTACGACCCACATTCCGAATGGGCAGCCAGCGCCGGTGCTCACGCGCCGCAGCCAGCGCCGGTTTGAGGATCTGGGCCAGCACCATGGCGTCGTCGAGGGCGTCGTGCGGGCGAATCTGCGTCGCGCCGTAGTGCGTCGCGAGCGTCTCGAGGCGCAGGTTTTCGGTGCCCAGGTTGAGCCGGCGGGTCAGCTCGACGGTGCACATGACGCTGTCGACGGGCAGCACCGCGCCGACGCGCTCGCACTCGGCGGCCAAAAAGGCGTAGTCGAAACCGGCGTTGTGGGCGACCAGCGTGCGGCCGGACAGCACGGCAGCCAGGTCGCCGACGACCTCACCGAACGTCGGTTGTCCCGCGAGCATCTCGGAGGTCAGGCCGTGCACGTGCGTGGGGCCGGGATCGACGCCCGGATTGAGCAGGCTGCTGAACGAATGCTCGACGTTGCCGTCGTCGCCGAGGGCCAGCGCCGCGACGCTGATGACGCGGGCATGGCCGGGATCGAAACCTGACGTCTCGACGTCGACGACGGCCCAACCCGCACCGGCATCGGTGGCCGGTCGGCCCCAGCCGAGGTTGGTTTCGCCCACGTGGCAAGGATGGCACGGACCCCTGACAAGATTCGGCGGGCACCACAGCGTGTCGCCGTCCGAATCAGGCGATGACCGCCCTCGACGAGGTGCTCGCCGCTATCGTCACGGGCATGACCACGATCGACCCCGACGCCCCCGTCCTCGTCACGGGCGCCAGCGGGTATATCGGCAGCTGGATCGTCCGTTACCTGCTCGAGGCGGGGCACACCGTGCACGGGACGGTGCGCAATCCGCAGAAGCCGACCGGCCTGGAGCACCTCCACAAACTGTCGGCCGACCACCCGGGCAAGCTCAAACTCTTCAAGGCCGACCTGCTCGACGTCGGCAGCTTCGACGAGGCCATGGCCGGCTGTGAGCTCGTAATGCACACCGCGTCGCCGTTCCTGCTCCAAGGTGTCACCGACGCGCAGGAATCGCTGGTGCGCCCCGCGCTGGAAGGCACCCGCAACGTCCTCGACTCGGTGAACCGCACCGAGAGCGTCAAGCGCGTGGTGCTGACCAGCAGCGTGGTGGCGATCTACGGCGACGCCCGCGAATCGCGCGACGTCCCCGGCGGCGTGTTCACCGAGGACCAGTGGAACACCACCAGCAGCGTCGACCATCAGCCGTATTCGTATTCGAAGACCGTGGCCGAGCAGGAGGCCTGGCGCTACCAGAAGGCGCAGGACCGCTGGGACCTGGTGACCATCCATCCGGGCCTGGTGCTCGGCCCGTCCCTGACGAGCGCCAGCGACTCGGCCAGCCTGGCCACCATGAAGCAGTTCGCCGACGGCACCATGCTGACCGGTGCGCCGGAGCTGACCTCGGGCATCGTGGATGTGCGCGACGTCGCCGACGCCCACGTACGCGCCGGCTACACACCCGAGGCGCACGACCGTTACCTGGTCAACGCCGCCTCGCTGAGCCTGCTGGAGATCGGCCAGATCCTGCGCGCCAAGTTCGGCGTCCTGTATCCGTTCCCGTGGCTCAACGTGCCCAAGCTCGCGGTCAAGGCCGTAGCGCCGGTCATCGGGCTGACGCGCGAGTTCGTCGACACCAACGTGGGCTACCCCCTCGTCTTCGACGCCAGTCGCAGCCAGAGCGAGCTCGGATTGGTGTATCGACCCATCGAGCAGACCGTCACCGACCACTTCCAGCAGATGCTCGACGACGGCATCGTGCGCAAGCGGCCGAGCATCCGGCTGCCGTAGTGGGCACCCTCACACGTGTCGTCACATTCGGGGCGCCCCTCCTAGACTTCCGGGGATGATCACCGCACGAGGACGCGTCGCGCTGGGCGCGGGCGCCGCCGCCCGGTGGGCGTCGCGCGTGACGGGCCGCGGTGCCGGCGCCATGATCGGCGGGCTCGTCGCCATGAAGCTGGACCCGTCGATCCTCGGACAGCTCGGCTCCGGGCGGCGCTCCGTCGTCGTCACCGGGACCAACGGCAAGTCGACGACGACGCGGATGACGGCGGCGGCGCTGGCGACCCTCGGGCCGGTGGCGTCCAACAGCGAGGGCGCCAACATGGACGCCGGGCTGATTGCCGCGCTGGCCGGATCGCGCAAGGCGACGCTGGCCGCGCTCGAGGTCGACGAGATGCACGTGCCGCATGTCTCCGACGCGGTGGATCCGTCGGTGATCGTGTTGCTCAACCTGTCTCGTGACCAGCTGGACCGTGTCGGCGAGATCAACCACATCGAACGGACGTTGCGTGCCGGACTGGCCCGTCACCCCAAGGCCGTTGTCGTGGCCAACTGTGACGACGTTCTGGTGACCTCGGCGGCGTACGACAGCCCCAATGTCGTCTGGGTCGCCGCCGGTGGCGGCTGGTCCGGCGATTCGGTGAGCTGTCCGCGCAGCGGTGAGGTGATCGTCCGCGAGAACGGGCACTGGCATTCGACCGGTACCGATTTCTCCCGGCCGGCTCCGCAGTGGTGGTACGACGAGACGAACATCTATGGGCCCGAAGGCTTTACCGCACCCATGACGCTGGCCCTGCCCGGCACGGTGAACCGCGGCAACGCGACGCAGGCAGTCGCCGCGGCGGTGGCGCTGGGCGCGTCGCCCGCCGCGGCGGTGGCGGCGGTGTCGACGGTCGACGAGGTCGCCGGCCGCTACCGGACCCTGCAGGTCGGCGAGCACACCGTGCGCATGCTGCTGGCCAAGAACCCCGCCGGCTGGCAGGAGGCGCTGTCGATGGTCTCCAGTGACGTTGCCGGAGCGGTCATTTCGGTGAACGGCCAGGTGCCCGACGGCGAAGACCTGTCCTGGCTGTGGGACGTGAACTTCGAGCACTTCGTCGACTTCCCGGCGCCCATCGTGTCGGCCGGCGAACGCGGCACCGATCTTGCGGTGCGCCTGGGTTACGCGGGCGTCGACCACACGCTGGTGCACGACACGCTGGCCGCCATCAAGTCCTGCCCGCCCGGGCACGTCGAGGTCATCGCGAACTACACGGCGTTCCTGCAGCTGAGCCGGGAGCTGGCATGAGCACGCCCGTACGCATCGGTCTGGTGCTGCCCGACGTCATGGGCACCTACGGCGACGGTGGCAACGCCGTCGTCCTGCGACAGCGCTTGCAGATCAGGGGAATTGATGCCGAGATCGTCGAGATCACCCTGAACGACCCGGTGCCCGATTCGATGGACCTCTACACCCTCGGCGGCGCCGAGGACTACGCCCAGCGACTCGCCACCCGGCACCTGCTGCAGTACCCGGGCCTGCAACGCGCCGCCGAACGCGGCGCTCCCGTGCTGGCCATCTGCGCCGCCATCCAGGTCCTCGGGCACTGGTACGAGACCTCGTCGGGCGAGCGCGTCGACGGCGTCGGACTGCTCGACGTCACGACCTCACCCCAGCCCGAGCGCACCATCGGCGAAGTGACGTCGGTTCCGGTGATCGCGGGCCTGACCCAGAAGCTGACGGGCTTCGAAAACCACCGCGGCGGAACCGATCTGGGCCCTCTGGCCCAGCCGCTGGCACGCGTCGAGAAGGGCGCCGGCAATCGCGCCGGCTCCGGCTACGACGGTGTCGTGCAGGGCAGCGTCGTAGCGACCTATCTGCACGGCCCGTGCCTGGCCCGCAACCCCGAGCTGGCCGACTACCTGCTGGCTCAGGTCGTCGGCGACCTGCCGCCCCTGGACCTGCCCGAGGTCGACCTGCTCCGCCGCGAGCGCCTCGCCGCGCCCCGTCGCGCTTAATCCCTGCCGCGCAGGTTAGCCGATGGCGCACCGGTATCCGGCAGTAGCTCACTCGGAGCCCCAGTGTGCAAGACCACCAACACATCTCGCGCGCGAGTGGCTGCGACGTATAGCAGCGACCGCTCACGCCGAAGTGCATCTGCGCGTTCAGCTTCAGGAAGTGACTTCAGCCGGTACTCCGACGGCAGACTGTCCCTCCCTACTCCAACCAGAATCACCCGGGAGAACTCCATGCCCTTCGAGCGGTGCATGGTCATCACAGCAGCTTTCCCAGACGCGGCCTGGCCGTCGCGGTCGACGAACCGCACCTCGGCGCCGTATTCGGCCAGCACCCGCGGCAGTCGCTCACCTTCGTTGCGCGTCGACACGAGCAGGCCAACCGGACCAACGGCATCGCCCCACTCCTTCACGAAGCCCGCTGCCCGCTCATAGAGTGCGCTGAGCGATTCACATTGCACAACAAACGGTTTCGGCCCACTGCGCGCAGACCGATAGCCATCAGATGACACGGCCTCTTCGTTCAGGTCCACGAATTGCTCGCCGCTGAGAATCCCGAGCGCGTACCGCAAATTCTGGTCAGTCGTCCGGTAGTTCAAGGTGAGTCGTTTGGACCGCCCGACGATGTTGATGCCGAACCGCTTGAGTGCCACTTGGTTCCCGTAGATCCGTTGATGCGAATCTTCTGCCAGGAAAAGATCATTCGGCCCGGGGGCCACCAGAGCCCGCAAGAGCATCAGCCGGGTCGGGCTGAGGTCCTGCGCCTCGTCGACCAGGATGTGGTCAGCGAACCGCAGGCCCGTCGTGTCCAGGTAGGTCGCGGCGATGGCGGCCCGCTCGTCCCAGTCGGTCGCGCCGTTGGCGGCTGCGGTGGAACGGTACGCCTCGATGATGTCCCAGACCTGCCCACGTTTGCCGCGGTCGAGCGCAACGCCGCGCCCGGGTCGGCGGACTTTCAAGTACTGCTCACGCGAGGTGATTCGGTTGGGCAGCACGATCATTCCGTACTCGGCCGCCAAGAAACCCGGCGAACGAAGCTCTGCCGACAGGTCCGACCCCGCCGCCGCATTGGCCCACTCCCCGTCACCGACGACACCCAGAACATCCGCGCCCCGTGGGCCGAGCACCGATGTGACGGCAGCGCTGTCGGCCATCGTCAGCACACGATGCGCGATCGCATCGACGCCGCCAACATAGATACCGGGCTCCCCCAGCGCATTGGCGATTGGCAGGTCACGGTCGAGCACTTTCAACTGGTCGCGCAATCCATCGGCGAGTGTTCTGTTGAACGTTGTCAGCACGATTCGTGCAGACGGATTCGCCTTGGCCAGCGCACGGGCTCGATGCAACAGAACGACGGTCTTGCCGGTTCCGGCGCCACCGGATAATCGAGCGGAGCTGTTGTAGCGCTTGTCGACGAACATCCGTTGTTCGGGATGCAGGTAAACCCGCCATGCATGAAAGTCGTTCTTCTCCAGGATGTCCCGCAGCGAGTCGTCGTCACCGTTGATGAACGCGAACTCCATCTGGGCCGCGGGATGCTTCAACGCCTCGAGCAGGTCGTCGTCTGATTCGTCATCGGTCTTCGTGTCACGAATCGAGTAGGCGTCGCGGACGTCCGACAGTGGCTTGCCGGTGTAGATGTCGAGCAGCGCTTCGCCCTGCCACTTGGCAGACGCTGTGGCTGCATAGTCGAGAAGTTCTGAAGAGTCGGTGATGTCGAGCACGCCTTCGGCGAAGTCGGCGTCGATGCCGAGATCGGTGAACATATCGACGGTGAATTCCCGTTCACGCAACGACTTTTCGACCGTGGATACAACTTCGGTCGTCGCCGGCTGGGGCGTCGGCGGCTTTGGTGCCGCCGCCTCGGCGTCCTGGTCGGCTTTGATCAGCTCGGCAATTCCATTGCGCGGGTTGATCGACACCTTGACCTTGCGCGCCTGCTCGATCGCGTCGTCGTGCGGAAGGGTGCCGAGGTAGACGTAGTGTGCCTCGGCGCCAGAGCCCTGGACCTTGACCATAACTGCGCGGTAGAAGTCGTTGACTCGGCCCGTTCGTACTCTCGGGTCGATGCAATTGTTGATCGGCTCGATGTGCAGTCCCGGTGCGGTGTCGTCCTTTTGGAGTTTGGCCAGAAACGCATACACCGCCTTCTGGGTACTGCCGTCGACATCACCGAGTTGGGGACCGAAAACGATCTGCGGCATTACGAGGACACCTTTCCGATCACCGCTGAAATCTCTGACGCCTCGGCTGCAACCAGCCGCCAACCGAGATCGACCAAATCTGTGCGGTCCTCGTCGTACAGCTCCAAGTCCACAGCGATCTTGTACTCGGGCCACGCAATGCTGGTCATTATTCCTTCCACCTCGGCGCCGACGGTCGGCTTCGGCAGCTTCAACTCGTCGATCCGCGCCAGCAGCCTGGCCTCGACTTCTGTTGCACCGTCTGCATTTTCCGCCTCTGGCACCACAACCGACCCGAGCTTCATGTGGTTACGCGTGGTGATGACGGTTTCGGCTTGCCGCAGGCTGAGCAGATTGGACAGCCAGAGCCATTCCTGCCAGGAGGCCTTGCCGTCGGGTCCGGCTTCCGCGTCGTCGAGCACGACGGCGGTGGCGAATGTGAACGTTGCCTGGTCGACGTGACGAAGGACGACGGCCAGTCGGTCGCGTCGCCATACCGTGGCGACGGCATCGCCTGCCGCAGGCGCACCCCCATCGAGGACGTCAAGACCCACCTGCGCCAGGTGGGCATCCGACCGCATTGGCAATTGTGTGACACCGTCGGGGACGAGGAAGAACGGCACCCAGTGGGCCAGGTCTCGACGCTCGTCTGCCGAGGGCGCCTGAATCCAGGCCAACAGGGATTCCATCGGCCCGCGCGGAATGAGGTCCACCGCTTTCGCTGACAGCTTGTCGCCGGCTGCGGCCAACACCGGGGACACGGTCTGCGCCGAGTACCACGACGGCGGTTTCGCCTCTTTGAGGTCATCCCAAGTGAAAGCCATCACGAAATATCCTTGGCCGCGCAGATTTTGCCGCTTCTCGGCGTCGTCCCACAGTCGGTTATTGGTGATGCTGGCGTGGAAGTCGAATCCGTCGGTGAAGATCGCGACCGGCGGCACGCCGGGCTTTTTGGACCGAAGCACGAAGTCGGGCTTGCACCCGGAAATGTTCTGCTGCGGCTGAAGTGTCCACTCTCGTCCGGCTCCCAGCGAGAAATTCCACGCGATGCCAGAGCCGGTCCAGAACGGTTCGATGGTGGCGCCGAGAGTCTTGAGCCGTTCTTCCAGTACCCGACGGAATTCGAGTTCGAGAGTCGATTCGTGGGACTTCGTGTCCGGCCACTCTTCCTTCAAGTTCCACGTCATTGTGGTGGGGGCGCCGAGCAGTTCGCGCAGCCGGTTCTCCGCGTACGCACGGTCGGTGTACTTCACCTGATGCAGCGACGCGAACGGCAGCAGGCATTTGTCGCAGGCCAGCTTGCCGTCATCCTGGCACGGGCACGCCGCGACAACGTCGAGTGCCAACCGCAGGATCGTCCACACAATCTCCGGGTTGGCGAGCTCGGCCAGATATCCGGTCCCGCCCGGGACGATGTCGTGGATCAGGAGTGCACGGGCTCCGCTGTCGGGATCGCGGATCGGCTGGACCTGCAGGTGGTCGGGCGCGCCGCCGATGTGTTGTTGCAGCCCGAGCAGCAGCGCGGCGGTCATGGACGGGATCGCGAAAGGGTCTGCGCCGACGGTCCATTCGATGGGCAGTCGCATGACGAGCCCCTCAGTGACCATCTTGCGGCCCAGCGCGATGCTGACGGTCTTCTCGTTCTGAGCCGTACGCAACGAGCACCACGGCCGGTGCTCGCGGGGCGAGTTCGAGCCGGTGGCGAGGTCGAGCTTGCCGCACTCGGAGCACAGCCGGAACATGGCCGCGTTCCACTCGTCCCCGGAGATGAACCGCGACGTGCCCGGCGCGTGGGTCTTGCCGATGTTGAGCCACCGCAAAGTCAGGCCACGAATGTGCTTGGCCCCCAACCCGACATCGTTGGCGTACCAGGTGCGGGACGTACCGGCTCCGTCGATGTCGGCAGCGAACACGATGTCGAAGCGCTCGCGGGTCCGTTCATCGCGCACGTCGTCGATGGTGGCTTCTTCGCGGCGGATCGCCGAAGACACCGCGGTCAACTCCACCACAGGGATGCGTTGCCCGACGTCGGCGATACCTGTTGCCTCGCAGCGTGGACACTTCGCGGGCGAGGCTTCCTCGTCGATGAATCCGCAGTCCGGGCAGCACGCCCACGCCCGCATCGCCTCACCCTCGACGCCCAGATCGACGGCGTCGATCGCGATCGCGAATCCGTTGGCGTAAAACGTTGAGCCGGGTGCGAAATCGCGTAGCGCCGCAGCCGATCCCCGGGAGAGTTCGAAGGAGGTGTCGTCGTAGGACTGGGTTTCGGGGTCCATCCACGACACCGACACGGCGAGGGTCACGGAGTCGTCGAGCAGTGTGTAGTTCGGGAACAACCCGAACGTTTCCAGCGTGCTGATCCAGTATTCGCTGCGCAGATCGCTGATCTGACGGTTGGTGAGGTTCAATGCTGCGAGCGCGGTGCGGTATTCGCGTCGGTCGTCTTCGGTGGCGGCCGCAGAATTCGCCTTTTCTTGCAATGCGGGAAGCACACCCTGAACCTGTGTGCGCCGATGTCCCAGTGTTTCAAGGCGTTTCGACCACGCCAACGATGCTTGATGGCATCGGTCCGCGAGGCCGCCACCGGGCGTGGCCCACTCGCGCAGCCGCTTGACCACATCACGATCAAGGGAGCTGAACCCGCCGACGAATGCATCGATGAGTGCGGGGTTGGTCTCGGCCTCGTGGATGAGCGTCCCGAGGTAGGTTCCGGCGACGGTGGATGACAACGCCTCCACGGTGTTGCGTGGGTGCGGCATGTCCTTGTCGCGGGCCAGGCGATCGGCGACCGACGCTACGAACTGGCGGCGCAGAATCTCTTCGGCGTCAAGGTAAGTGGCGGGCGGTCGCACCGCACCGTTGATGATGTCCAGTGGCCGGTAAAACCTCGGTAGCTGGTCACCTCGGGCGGTGACGAACGCGAGGTTGAACGCATTGCCGGTGATGCGGCCGGCGCGGCCCACCCGCTGCAGGTAATTGGCGACGGTCTTGGGCACCGATGCCAACATGACGGCCGACAGGTCGCCGATGTCGATACCCATCTCCAGCGTGGGTGTCGCAACCAAGACGTTGGGCGCATTGGGCGCGGGATTGCGGGCCTTGAACTGGTTCTCGTACTCCAGCCGAACCTTGTCCTCCAAGAGGCTGGTGTGCTCGCGTGCCACCACCCGCTGAATGTCGGACGATTCGTACATCTGGCGATAGAAGTTGTCCTGCAACGGAAAGGCACGCTGGAGACCAGCGCAGCGCGGGACAAAGCAAGGGCCGCCGACCAGTCGGGCCACTGCATCCGGCGCGGCCACGGTGACCGCGTGGCAATCGTCGCACTGCAGCGCCACTTCGCCGCCCGCCATCTCGTCGGGCACGACAGCGCGCACGATCAGCGCGCGCGGATCGAGGTGATAGGTGGTGGCACCTGTCTTGGAGGTGACGGTTCCGATGACGCCGCGATCGGCCAGCTGCTCGAACAGCAGCCGGGCGAGGGTGGCGCCGTCGTTGGCGGTATCCAGGCCGAGCACCTTCTTGGTCCATGCGGCATACCAGCCTCGGACGGAGGCCACCGGTTCCAGATCGGTATCACCACTGCCGCGCTTGCCGGCTACCGGGAATCCCGGCGTGGAGCTTCCTTTGCCGAAGCCGGGCATGCCTTCTTGGCGTTTGCGGCCACCGGTGATCCACCAGCGGTTCCCGTCCTCCTGCCGGAACTTGGCGAACCATTCGTGGTCGATCGCGCCCCGTGTGCGCATCCGCTCGATGACGCCGACGACCCACCGCAGCAGCAGATCGTCGGTTGTGTTGATGATGCTCGACTGCGTTCCCGCGGCGGCCTCCCACGCGGATCGGGCGCAGCGGGTCAGCAGGCCGGGGTTCGCGTCGAGCTCAGCGACGGCACTGCCCGAAAGCTCAAGCGTGCGACCGACATTCGAGCGCAAACCGAATTCCAGCTCGATGTCGAGCAGCAACCGTTTCTCCACCCAGCCACGCACCTGCCGCGGAACCTGCCGCAGAGTCGGCGTCGACCAGAACTTCTCGAACTTCTCCCGCGCGGCGAGCTCGGGCGGCAGCACGCGATAGCGCTTGCTCTGGTCATCGCCGGCCAGATCCACGACGCGCGCGGCCAGTTTCGCGAGGTCGATGTCGTCGTCGCCGATCGCCTGGCGCACCAGCGAGCGCAGAGTCAGCGCGTGGGAGCGGGCCTGGACGAATCCGGCCCGGTGCGCCGCGTCCTGCACGCTGTCGGTGAACACCAGGGCTTTCTTCTCCCGCGGGTCCAATCCTGGTGTGCCGAACAGCCCTGACAGCGACACCGACAGCATGGTCGCGATCGCCGAACCCAGGAACCGAATCCCCTCCGCACGAAGACACGACGGGCAGGTGTCCTTCTTCGAGAGGTCTCCCGCGTTGTCGCCCTTGTGGGTCAGCACCGGAAGTACGACGGACTCTTCGCCGCCGCCGCACGCGGACACCAGTTGCCGCGCGTCGACGTCGAACCACATCAGGTTGGAGTCTTCGCCTGCCTCCGGTTCGCGGTCCCCGTCAGCGGGAGCGTAGATAAGTGGTCGGAACCGTTCATCGCCCTTCATGTGCTTCGTGCGGATCGCGTCATCGCTGGAGTCCAGTTCCCAGCCGGTGGGCGCCAGGATCACGCCCCAGCCGGAGCGGTGGCAGTGCCGGCAGTAGATCGCCGGGAACGTCGGCAGCGCGTGGCCCGAGGCGTCGGCGACGATGCCGTCGTCCTCCCAGATCAGCCGAGGCGAACCGGCCGCCTCACGCCCGACACGGGTCAGCTCACGGATCCACAAGTGTGCCTCTAGCGAAACCGCTTCGCGGCCGCACTCCTTACGGAGGTGGCTGAGCATCCCCAGCACCGCTTCGAAGAACGCCTCGACATCGGCCGGCCTGGCCACCGCGATCTCGCGAGGATTCACGGTCTCCGCCGCGAGGTCAGCCAACGACATCGCGTCGCCCGACGCCGAAACGACCGCTTGGACCAACGGATGCTGTTTGGCCAAGTTGAGCAACGCTTCAGCGTCAGCATCCTCGATCGCCTCACGTGGCGCCGAATCATACAGCGCTGCCAGGACTTCAACCGCAATGGCGGCGGGAGGTGTCGGCTTCTGAAGTGCCCGAACCCGGTGAACAACCCCGCTAATCACCGATGCGTCAACATCATTCGGAGGCCACGGTGGAGGTGCACCCGCCGCCCATTCGTCGATGCCGAACCGCGACTCGGTGACGACCGCCGATTGGTCGAACGGCTCGCCGAATACGGTTTCGGCGAAGTCCAGCATGGTGCGTGGATCGCCCTTGTCCCCCAAGGTCGCCGACGTCGCGATCGGTGTGATGCGACCCAGCGGCCGCCTCCAGTCTTCCTCGGTCAGGCTCTGGTCGGCGGCGTTCCAGTAGCTTTTCAGCGTTAACCCGAGACGGCGCAACAGCATTGACACGTCGGTGCCTTGGGCGCCGTCATAGGTGTGGAATTCGTCGAGCACCAGGTACTGCAGGCTGTGTGCGCTCTGCCGCCAGATGCCTGCGTCAGCGTGACGAAGCAGTAGCTGGTCGAGCATCTTGTAATTGGTGAGCAGGATGTCGGGCGCGCAGTCGCGGATGATGTCGCGGCTCGCAATCAGTCCGTCGGCGCTGACTTTGGAGCGTTCGGGACCTTCCTGACCGGTGTAGAGGGCGGCGGTGACGCCGCTGATCGGCTCGTTGCAAACGATAATCGACGCCAGACGGCTCGCCTGATCGTTGGCCAGCGCGTTCATCGGGTACAGGATGATCGCTTTCGTCCCGGTGATGCCCTGGCGTTTGGCGCGCTGAACGTGATCGAGGATCGGATACAGGAACGACTCGGTCTTACCCGACCCGGTACCCGTGGTGACCAACGTCGGTAAAGGACGGGGCTTGTCGGCGGTGAGGTTGAAACTGCTCAGCCGCTCAAAGGCCGCCGCCTGATGGCCGTAGGGTGTGAAGCCCTCGTACCACTCCAGACTGTCGCGCCACCCGGGATCGGCGGGACGGAACGGCAGACGGAGACGCACATACGGCCCCCGGAACAACCCGGTTTCCGGATGCTGCAGAAATTCGTCCAGCGCATAGCGCGCATCTGGATCGGCAAGGGCGAACGTCGTTCCCAAGTAATCGAGCAAGCTGTCCCGGATGGACGCGGCCTGCGAGATCGGGAGCAGCTCAAAGGCCTCCGTGCCGGTGGAGGTGCCAGATTGCGCCTGTCGCATCGCCGGATTCTACGTCTGACGTCTGACAGGCAATTGACAGACTTACCTCACGGATGCCATCTGCGAGACCGCTCGAGAATCGCATCCCGCACCTTGGAGTCGTCGACGGCGATGTAGCGCTGGGTCGTCGCCACGGACGCATGGCCGAGGAGCGTCTGAACGAGGCGTAGGTCATGAGTCGCGTCGTGGATTTCGGTTGCGCACAGATGCCGAAGCTGGTGCATCGTCGTGCCATCTACGAGAGCCCGGGAGACCAAGGTCCCAACCCAGTGCGGCGACAAATGTCCACCCGTCTGGTTCGGAAAGAGGTACCCGGGCGGGGCTGCGCGCAGCACATCCGCCAACTCGTTCGGCAGCGGCAACACGCGGTTCTTTGCGCCCTTCCCATGAACGACGAGCGACCATCCAACGAGGTCGTGGACGAGGTCGTCCTCGGGGCGCACCTGCGCGACTTCCCCACGGCGCATGCCTAATTCATTCGCGAGTCGGAGCATCAGACCCACCCGGCCGTCCGCAGAACCGATCGCTCCGGCGACAACCGCGGGCGCTGCGGGACGTGGCAACGGCTGGCCGGGACGAACCGGTGGCAGCACGTCGGCCAGGTTCACGTCAGTCCGGCCGGTCTCGACCCCCCAAGCCCAAAATCTGCGAAACGACGAACGGACAGCACGGGCAGTCTCTCGTGCCCACTGATGGCCACCAGCCCATTCCAGGAGATCACTTGGGCCCAATGTCCAGGGAGACCCTGACAGGCCTGCCCTGCCGAGTCTCCGCACATGATACATCCGAAGTTCGATGGTCTGGGGCGATTGCCGCATCGCTTGGAGTGCCAACTGCCAGGCGGATAGTTCGGAGGTCCACAACGGACCGATCGAAGGTTGAGTAGTAGTCATGACCGATTGCACGCCCCAACAGGCGGCAGGGCGATGGGATCGACGGACGCGCCACCGAACCGCAGCCGGAACAACAGGTTCGGTCGGCCTCATTCATCCCGAGACGCATTTCAC